>ONWH01000054.1 GCA_900321495.1 uncultured Planctomycetota bacterium | reverse complement strand
TCCCGCGCCGGCCGCCGGCGTCTACGCTCAGACGGAAACCGTCTATCCTGACCGGTTCGACGCGCCGCGCGGCAGTATTCTCCCCGCCCCCGATTTTCCCCCGCCGACGGGGAAGACCCCGACCATTCTCGGACAGGCTCCGTTTTGAGGGCCTCATTCCGGGGTTAGAAAGAGCATGAGAAGAAATGAGCCGCTGGGAAGAGCTCCGGAATTCAACCGCCGATAAACTCCGCGAGGTCAACGAGCGCGCCGCACGCGCCGCCGAACGGAGCGGCCGGCCGGCCGATGCGGTCCGCGTGGTGGCGGTCACGAAATACGTTGAGGCGGACCGCGGGTTCGAAGCGGCGCTTTTCGCCGCCGGATGCCGCGATTTCGGCGAGAACCGGGTCGCGCACCTGATGGACAAATGGAACGCTCTCAAAGAGATGTCGGGAAAGGCCGGTTCCGATCCGCCGCAGCCTGACCCGCGGCGGATTCGCTGGCATTTCATCGGCTCACTCCAGCGGAACAAGGTCCGCCGTCTTCTCCCCTATACCGCGCTGATCCACTCGATCGACACACCGGAACTCTTCGCCGCCGTCGCGCGGATCATGCGCGAAGAGAACGATCCGGCCACACGCACCTACGCGCGGGAAGACGCGCTCCTTCCGTTCCCGAAGCGGATTCCCGTTCTGCTGGAAGTGAACATCTCGGGGGAAGGGAATAAGCACGGATTTCAGCCGGAAACATTTCTCGAGCAGGCGGCGCCCTGTTTCGAGCAGACCGGTCCCGTCGAAATCCGCGGTCTGATGGGAATGGGCGGACTCGAATCGTCTCCGGGCGAAGTGCGCGCCCAGTTCGCCCGGCTTCGGGAGCTCCGCGACGCCGCGCGGAAGGCGTTTCCCGACGCGGACCTTGCCGAGCTTTCGATGGGGATGAGCGGCGACTTCGAACTGGCGATCGCCGAAGGGGCGACGATCGTGAGGATCGGGTCGATTCTCTATTAACACGTTCCTGACAGGGGCTTTCAATGACCGCGCCGCGGTCCGGTTTCCGCGGTGCGTTTTGTACAGGCTGTTCCGTCCGGGTTTTCAACGGACCCCGTGAAACGTCTTTTTGAGAGGTTCCGCCTTTCGGAACTCGGAGAGAAAGATCGATGGGCTATTACGTCAGAATCGGCGGCAGGGCATTCGGTCCGTTTTCGGAACAGGACGTCCTGACCCTGATCGCGCAGAACCGCGTCAACCGGACCGATTCCGTCTCGGCCGACGGAAAGACGTGGCGCGCCGCCGGCGGGTTTCCCGAGCTCTTCCCGGTGAAGGGGGAGGGGAAACCTCCGGTACAGGGGCAGACTCCCCCGACGCGGGAAAACGCGCCGGAAGAGTGGTATGTCAGCCGGGACGGCCGTCAGACGCTCGGTCCCTATCCGGCGCCGTCGGTGATCGGGATGCTCCTGAACAGGCAGCTGACCCGGAACAGCTACGTCTGGAAAAAGGGAGAGCGGCCCCGTCCGTTCGATCAGGAATCGCTCTTTTACCTGTTCCTCCCGCCGGAAGAGCCGGCGGCCGAAGACGCGCCGCCGGAAAAGCCGAACCCGGTCAGGCGGATTTCCAAGCGCCGGGCGGCGGAAGTCAGGGATTTCGAAAAACGGGTTTCCGGGAATTACGTCGGCTATCTTTGCAGTTTCGGTGCAACGCTTGTGTTGGCTTTCCTCGACACGGCAATGCACGTTCTCAACGCGGGGTACGAATCCGACGGTCTGGGGCTGGCCGCGAAGCTGTTCGGGGGAATATCGGTTCTGAGCTGGCTTTTCTGTGTTGCGGTCTCGTTTGTCCTGATGTACCGGTTCTGGAGCGCTGTCCAGCCGTACGGCGCGGCCGCGACGCCGGGCAAGGCGGTCGGCTTCTGCTTCATTCCGTTTTTCAACCTCTACTGGATATTCGTCTGCTATTTCGTTCTGGCGCGCGACATCAACAGACACCTTCCCGAAGAGTGGCACGGTGTCCGGGCGAGCGAATTCGACGCGTTCTCGTTCTGCGTGATGTCGGTCATACCGCTGTCGTTCTGCGGACTGCTCGCGGATCAGGCGCTTTTCAGGCCGTTCTCCGTCGTCGTTCCCTTCCTCTTTTTCGTGGCGTTCATGATTCAGCCCGTCGTGATCACGTCCCTCAAAAACGCGGTCTTCGCGCTGATCGAAACGCAATAGGCCGCGCCGCGTTTCAATGCGGCGGACATGATCTGTTTCGTCTGAGGAGAGGAATGCGCGTTACTTCTTCGCCGCGCGGCGGCGCGCCTGGTCCCGGTCGCAGGCGAGCCACTCTTCGGGGGTTTTGCGCGACGACGGAAAACTGATCCGCTCGGCGGCAATCCGGTTGTACTCCGGACTGATCTCGCATCCGACCCAGCGGCGTCGAAGCTGGTCGGCCGCGACAAGCGTTGTGCCGGAACCGGCGAACGGATCGAGGACGATTTCCCCCTCGCGGCTCGCCGAGGCGATGATCTTGCGAAGCAGCTCTTCCGGCTTCTGCGCCGGGTGCGCGGTCTTTTCGCCGGCACCGCCGACCGACGGGATCTCCAGCACGTCTTTCGGTTTTGCGCCGAGCGGATTCGGACTCCAGTCGCAGCTGAACTTCCGGTCCCGCGCCTCTCCCGTTTCGGACGGCGCGCGGTCGGGATACCTGAGCGTGTGGTCGTGATACGGGATGCGGACCGGGTCGAGGTTCATGGTGAACTGTTTCGATTTGCGGAGAATCAGAAGGCTTTCGTGCGAGCGGCCCCAGTCGCTGCTCATGTTCGCCCTGTTCCTGTAATACCAGATCAGCCACTTGCATCCGCCGCGGAAGTACTGCGACGCGGGATGTTTCAGGTCGGCGAGAATTTCGGTGAATCCGCAGATGACCAGAGTGCCGCGCGGCTTTAAAATGCGCGCCGCTTCGGCGATCCAGCGCATCGAACGGCTGATCAGGAGCTCCTGCGCGCGGTATCCGCTCGATTTGGCGCGGCCGCTGTCGAACGGCGGGTCGGCGAAGATGAGGTCGACGCTGCGGTCGGCGATCAGCGGAAGCCAGCCGAGCGCGTCCTGCTCGAACAGGAGTCCCGATTCGGCGCTGAACACCGGCGCCGGACCTGTCTCTTTGAAAAGCTTTTTATAGAGGGGCGTTCCTTCCCACGGCACGTTTCGGATTTCCGGTTCGGGCAGGAGCGGACCGAGCAACTGGGACTTTTTCTTTCTGGGCATGGCGGCAATCTCTCCTTCCGCGCCGGAGTTTGTATTACGATATGATCTTTCGCGCGCGCGGGATCAGGGTCAGGAATTCGTC
>ONWH01000171.1 GCA_900321495.1 uncultured Planctomycetota bacterium | reverse complement strand
CTCAGCGCAGAAGGTTCTCGGTTTTTTGCAGATTGTTAATGGCCTGGCACTCGTCGGAAGCGGCTGTCTCTGCCAAAAAGCCGTTGAAGCGGGTGAGCCGATCCGATTTTGGCCTCTGATGATCCTGATGCTCATCTCGGGGATGTGCTACCTCCCCTCGATTCCGATGATCAACGCGGTTGTCTTTAAAAACATCCCGAACAAAGACAAGGCGCCGAACGTCTTCATCTTTGGGACACTCGGCTGGATCCTGGTCAACCTGGTCATCGAATGCTTCTGCGGCGGCGCCGCCACCCCGAACTTTTTCTATGTCGGCGGCGGAATCGCGCTGGTCTACGGTCTTTACGCCTTCACTCTTCCGAATACCCCGCCGAAAGGAAAACCGGCCGAAGGGGAAAAGAGCGACGCGCTCGGTCTTGGCGCTTTTGCCATGTTCAAAGACTGGAAATTCACCTGCTTCCTCCTCTGCGCCTTCCTGGTCAGCATCTTCGGAAGCAATTTTTACTTCCCGGCTCTCGGTCCGTACCTCGTCGACCATGGGTATCCGGCGCCGGTCGCGCTGGGAACGTTTAATCAGTTCTCGGAACTCTTCTTCATGGCCCTTCTGGCGGTTGCGGTCGCCCGAATCGGTTTGAAATGGGTCCTCGCGCTCGGGATGGCCGCCTGGGCGGTTCGTTACGTTCTCTTCATGCAGAACGGTTTCGGAATCGCGATGGTCGCCATTCTTCTTCACGGGATGGCCTACGCGTTCCTTTACACCGCCAGTTATATGTTTGGCGACAAAGTCGCGCCCGATAACCTCAAAGCAAGCGTTCAGGCTCTTCTGGCGTTTCTCCTCCTGGGGGTCGGCCAGCTCCTGAGCGGCGTCATGTACGATTACCAGATGGGCAAATCGGCTCCGAAACCGATCGAAGGTGTCGAAACCCAACTCGTCGACTGGGGTGCTAAAGATTCATGCCTCAAATACCTCGAACTGGCCAAATCGCTTAAGTTCGCGATGGGCGAAAAGAACGCGTTCGACACGGTCACCCTGGCAAATTACGAAGATGAGAACGGCAACCTTTCGGCTGCCGATCTGACGAAAGACAAGATCGCCGGTCTCTACGAGAATGACGAGGCGTTCAAAGAAGCTTTCGATAAACTGCAGGACGGCGAGATTCTCCTGGGTTCCTACCCGAACTTCGAAGCCAAGAAGGCTGACGAGGTCGGCGCCCAGATCAAAGCGGTTGCGGCGGCTCGCGGCGAAGGAGATACCCTTACCCGCAGTAGCTGGCTTGAAGTCCAGCGCCGTGACTGGAAAACCTTCTTCAAGATTCCGGCCTGCTTCGTGATTTTCTGGACAGTCTTCTTTGTGATTTTCGGTCGTGAACCGAAATCTGCGGAAGCCGAAGCCGCGAAAGCGTAATGTTTCTGTCTGACAGTTATCAGCTCCTCGACTTCGGCGGGGGGAGAAAGCTCGAACGGTTCGGGGGCATCCTGACTGATCGGCCTTCTCCCCCCGCGTCAGGTACTGTCCCCCATGTTCCGCACCGCTGGGGAGAGGCCGACCTTTATTTCCGAACTGAGTCGAAGGGAAAAGCCCACGCCTCGCTGGGAATCCGCGGCAACTGGCTGCCACGAACGCCGCAAGGGACCGCCTTCCTCGAATCGGGAGGAACTGTCTCCCACTCCGAACCTGACTTTACCCTGGAACTGAAAGGTTCTCCCTTTGGACATCTGGGAATCTTCCCTGAACAGTCACTGAACTGGGATCGTCTCTATCGGCTCTGTCAACACGCTCAGCAGCTTCTCTCCCGCCCAATTCGTGTTTTAAACCTGTTCGCCTACACCGGAGGGAGTACGCTTGCCTGCGCGGCGGCCGGTGCCGAAGTTACCCATGTCGATGCCGCGCGAAATATCGTCGCGCAGGGTCGGCGCAACGCCGAACTCTCCGGTCTGCAAGACGTGCCGATTCACTGGATTGCCGACGACGCTGTCAAGTATGTCAAACGGGAAGAAAAGCGAAAAAAAGAATACGAAGGGATCATTCTCGATCCCCCTGCGTACGGACATGGCGCGCGAGGTGAGGTCTGGCGTCTTGCGCGCGATCTTCCCAGGTTGCTATCGACTCTTTCGACGATCCTTTCGCCGGAATATCATTTCATCCTTCTGACTTGCCATTCTCCGGGATTTGATGCCCCCCGTCTGAAAACCCTCCTTTCTGGCGAACTGTCGGGAAAGATAGAATCGGGGGCGATGAGCATCACCGCCGCCACCGGCGTGAAGCTTCCGGCGGGACACTTCGCGCTCCTCACATCAGAACGGTAAAGGCGCATGCAGACACTCAAAAAAATGCGGTTCAGTTTGACACCGAACCGCGTTTTTCACATCCTTAACAGGGACTTTTCATCACTTGTCTCTGTCCTCTTTGGGATAGAGTTTTTCAAAGACGTTATGGAAAGAACGCTTCTTTGCCGGAGCCGACTCATCTTCCTCCGGCACAGAAGCGGAACGGACCGAATCCTCTTCGGTATTCTGAAATGATTCGAGTCCGGTCTGCATCTTCCGGATCTTACAGATGACATTCCCGGCCTGCGCGACTTCCATCTCCATCAGACGGAGTTCCTCCATACACCGGTCGGAATCCCCGCCGAATTCTTCCTCACCGGTCCGATCACCGGCGCACGGCGGAGCAGTCTGCTTCTGCACGGTCGATTCGGCAGGATTCCCTTCCGGAAAATCTTTCAGAAGCTTTTCGCGAATCATCGAGTCGTAGGTCAGATCAGTTCCCGATTCATCGACCAGCTCTTCTTCATCGTCCCACGGCTCAGCATCCCCTTCATATCGGGCGTGCTCCTCACCGAGGTTCCGGCCGGTTTCACTGTGCCACTGGATCGAATGGTCGTCAATCGAGAGCGACTCGTCCGCCACTCCGTCATAGGTGTCCTCCTGAGAGGAAGAAAAAACGTCCTCATCTTCGGAAAGTGTCCTCTTCGGAACGAGATGAATCACGTTCTCTTCGCGATGTTCATCGGCATGTTCAGCCGTTTCGTCGATCGGTTCCGCCGATGGGTTCACCGCCTCATCCTCAAGACTGCCGAATTCCACCACACTGTCCGATACCGGCGAATCATCGGCATCTTTCATCCGAATCGGAGCAAAAGCCGGTGCGTCATCCGGCGTGGCATCCAGTTCACCGAATTCGACCACGGGAGAACTTTCAGGCCCCCCGATTGAAGAAACCGGGGTGGAGGGAGAACGGAATGTTCTTTCGGCATCAGATGGTTCTTCCTCATCGGGAATCTGCTGAAGAAGTCCCCACGCCTTCCGAACGGTCTTTTCCGAAATGACCGACTCGTTCCCCTCATGGAGATAGAGGGCCAGATCGCAGATCTGATTAATAACCCGGGGAACCCCATCGGCAAGTTTATGAACCTGTTTTGCCGCGTCGGTACTGAATGTCAGGCCGTTATACTCCTCGGCTGCACGCTTAAGCTGCCGTTCGATATACCCCAATGTCTCATCACGTGTAAACGGTTCGAGCCACGAACGGGAAATGATTCTTTGCGAAATCCGGGCGAACCGGGGCGCGTTCAGCCGTTCCTCAAACCTGGACGTTCCGGCAAAAGCCGCGCGGAACCGCGGCCCCCCCCGGCTTTCAATATCGAGGAGCGAACGGACCTCTTCAAAAACGGACAGCGGAAGCGTGTCGGCGTTATCGAAAAGAAAAACATAGTAAGGGTATTCATTATGGCGCAGATGTTCGAAAAAACGGACGCGCAATTCATCCTCATCGGACGAGGTAAAATCGCACCGAAGCTGAAAAAGAAGATCAAGATAGAACGACCGCCGACTGGCGATTCGGGCGTTTGAAAAGAGAAGAACCGGAGCGTTCAGCTCAAACTTTCCGGTCAAAAGGCGAAGGGCAAGAGTCTTGCCGAGCCCGGCATCCCCGAAAAGGAGCGCAATCCCTTCGCCGCGGTCCAAAGTACGAAAAATCCGATTCTGGGCGGTCTCTGCCGAAACCGAGGGATAGTAAGCTTCAATATCGGGGATCGACGAAAACGGACGCCGAGCCATCCTCTCCTCCTGACCGTTCATGCCTCATCCTGAAACAGGGTTTGCGCCGTGTCAAAAAGAACGATTAAGACACTTTCATTAGTTTTATCGGTTATTTGAGAACGAAACTTAAACGGCGGCGTGAAAAGAGATCACCGTTTCGGGAGGATCAGCTTCATTCCCTCGGTCAGCGTCCCGTCGGAGTTGATCCGGAAGGAATTATCCTCGAAATAGCGGGCCTTTTCGGCGTCCGAAAGACCGAATTTCGCGGCGACGCCGT
>ONWH01000211.1 GCA_900321495.1 uncultured Planctomycetota bacterium | reverse complement strand
CTGCATCGGGCTCCCCTTTTTTTACGGGGCAAAAGCGGAGGTTCAGCCTCTATTCCTATGAAAAACAACCAGGCTTGGCGATTATTCATAGGAATAATCGCCGTTTAACAGAAGGCCGGGCGCCGGTCAAGGGACGGTTTCCCGATGCCGAACTCTTCGAATTTCCGACTCCGCCACGGCACCGGCGGTCTATTTCGCCCCGGCGCCCGCCCCGTCTTTCAGCCGGTGTAGGCGTCGCCCGACCCGTTTTTGAAACTCTGCTTCGAGAGCCAGTCCGCCTCTTCCGGAGTTTCGGGAATGTCGATCCGTTCAATCTTGAAAATCACCGGCCGCGTCCCGTCGTTGCAGCAGGCGATCATCATCCGGTCGTCGTTCGTCCACTTCCGCATGATCGCGCCCCCCTGCAGGGCGGCGTAGACGTAGCGGCTGACCGCGTCCCACGCCTCGCCGCAGAACTTGCCGTTCATCAGGTGATAGAAGTCGTCCTGCTGCGGCGTCCGCTTCAAGAGAAAGGTGTCCCCCGGCTTAAAGAAGGGGCACGGTCCCGAATCGGGATCCGCCAGATACTGTTTCTGAAGTTCCGGAAAGCACTTCGTCTCCAACACTGTGATTCTGCATTCGTATTTCATCGTACCCGGTCCCTGTTTGGTCATTTCGGTTCGGCGGCGGCGCATTCCGGTCTACCAGTTCAGCTCGTACAGGCTGAAAAGCGGAACGTCTCCGATATTCCGCCGCAGGTCGGCGTCTCCCGCATAGGTGAATCCGTTCATTTCAAAGAGCCTTCGCGCCGGGAGATTCTCCGGAACGATGTCGGCGCGGACGGCCCGGTATCCTTCCGACCTGGCCCGGCCGGCGGCAAAGCGGAGGATTTCCGAGCCGATCCCCTCGCGCTGCCGGTCCGGATCGACGGCCAGCGCGTGCAGAACCAGATACGAGCCTTCGGGCAGACTCCGTTTCCACTTCCCCTCCCGGTAAGCCCCCTGCGGGTCGGCGTTCAGCGCGAACGCCCCGACGATCGCCTCATCGCGGGTGCAGAGATACTGGGCTCCCGTTTCGGCCATCTCCCGGACGCTCCTCTCCGACGGATAGACATGGCGGATCCAGCGGGGGTAGTTGATGTGGCTGTCCAGATACAGAACGACGCGGTCGTAAAACGCGGCGGTGCGGAGGATGTCCTGTTCTCCGCACTTTCTGATCTTCCCGCTCCCGTCCTTTTCGGTCATCGCCGTTTCCGTCCGTGCCCCGTTCCCGGCGCCCCGGCTCCCGTTTTGCGGTCTTTTCCCGCCGTTCATTCGATGATATACGCGTCGACGATCTGCCCGATGTACATCGTGTGCGCGTCGCGGTTCGCCATCGGAAAGGTTCCCGGAACGTCCTGCGGATAGAACCGGTCGAGAATCTCCTTGGGGATCCGGTCGAGCTCCTGCGGCTGGGAGTAGAGAACCCGGCATTCCAGGGTCAGCGGATACTCCCTGATTCCGGGAGTGCCGATCAGGTTCGGCTCGTCAAGCGTCAGCCCCGCTTCGGCGGCCTTGTCGATGTCGCGGCCCGACATGCTGCCGCAGATTTTGCCGATCTTCGCGTCGGGCGCGCCGAGCGGAACGCTGATCACGAATTCCCCCGTCTTGTCGAGCTGCGCCTTTGTGTATCGGCTTTCGCGGACGTAAACCGTATAGGTCGGAACCGACCAGCAGGTCCCCAGCGCGCCCCAGCCGATCACCATCGCGTTGTACTTGTCGCCGTTGGTGCAGAGGAGGATGCCGCGGGGGAGCGCTTCGGTGATCTGCTGGGCGTAATCGGTCAGATTGATCTTCCTTTTCATTGTTTTCACCTTTTGTTTTCGTTCAGTCCAGGTAATGTATCCGGGCGGAATCGAAGGGATCGCGTTCGCCGGGCGTTTCGGCGGGATACCCCAGCGGCACGAGCGCGAACGCGTGCAGGTCTTCGCCGAGCCCCAGAATGGCATCGACCTTTTCGACCCGTTCGGGCACAGGCGCGATGCCGAGCCAGACGCCTCCCAGCCCCTGCGAGACGGTCTCCAAAAGGATGTTCTCGGTCGCGATTGCCAGGTCGATCTCCGCCATGACGGGATACCGGAGCCCGGCCGTTCTGAGACACGGCACGAGCACGACAGGCGCGCCCGCCGCGCAGCCGGCGTACCGGTGCGACCGCGCCAGCTCGGCGATTGTTTCGGGGCGGCGGACCACGTAAAACTCCCACGGCCGCTGGTTCCCCGCCGAGGGGGCCGCCATCGCCGCGCGCAGGATCCGCTCGATCTTTTCCGGTTCGACCGGCCGCGGCTCAAATTTGCGGATACTCCGCCTTTTGAATATCTCGTTCATCGCAGAAGCCCTCTTTCGTTCCGAAAGAAAATGTGTTACAGGCTCTCCCCGCCGCCGCGGGCGGCCAGCTCGAGGAGCGATTCCGCCTGGGCGCGGACCGTCTCGTTCTGGGTCACGGTACGCAGTTCGCCGACCGCGTCGAGCACTTCGGCGCGGTCGGCGAGCCGCCAGCTCGTTCCGGGGAGAAAGTATTTCTCCAAACAGCGCAGAAGCCGGACGATATGTTCCGTCTCTTCGGAAAAGAGAATCTCGCCGATCCGTTCGGCCCCCTCATCGACCGACATCTGCTCAATATTTCCGTAAGGCGCCGAAAAGCCCCCGTACGGACCGCCCGTCTCGTCGAAGGTCTCGAAATCGCGGATGTCGCTTTTGAAGAAGAGAAAATGAAGGATCTGGAGCGACTCCTCGGCACGGCCGTATTCGTGCTCGTTATACTCGGCGAGATTGTATGTGCAGACCCCCTCGAACAGATCGCCGAGCCGGTCGACGATCCGAACGCGCATTCCGTCGCAATCACGCAGTCTCATCGCACGCTCTCCCCCTTTCGTTAAGCGTTTCTTCCTCCCCGCCGCGGACAGGAGCCGCGCACACCGCCCGGCTCACTCTAGCGCAGCCTGCCCGCCGTCGTCTCGGCGGCCAGCGCGTCGATCATATCGCGCGTCGCGGCCTCGACCGCCCCTTCCCAGTCCTTTTCGCCGAACCGGGCGTATTCCGGCTTTTTGTACGCGAAAAGGATGCCGCGCGAGTTGTTGATGACCGCGCCCATCCCCCGCTGGTCGAACGCGCCGGCGACGTCTTTGGCGGCGCCCCCCTGGCTTCCGTAGCCGGGAACCAGAAGCCAGCACGATTTGAGCGTCTGCCGCATTTCGGCGAGCTGTTTCGGCCATGTCGCGCCGACCACCGCGCCGAGGCTCGCGTACGGATTCGCCGAACGGGGCGAAAGCGACGCGCGCGCCGCCGACTCAACCCATTCGGCGACATGCTGATAGACCGGTTTGCCGTCGGCGATCAGATCCTGAAAGAGCTTTCCGCCCGGATTCGACGTTTTGACCAGAATAAAAACCCCCGCCTCACGCTTGTTCGCCGTTTCGATGAACGGTTCAAGGCTGTCGTCCCCCAGATAGGGGCTGACGGTCAGCGCATCGGCCGACCAGGGAGAGGTGCCGCGGCCGAGAAGCCCGGCGGCGTACGCCGCGGCGGTCGAACCGATGTCGTTCCGTTTCCCGTCGAGGATCACGAGGAGCCCCTGATTCTGCGCGTAGCGGATGACGCCGTGCAGCGCGCGCATCGCGTCCGGCCCGAACTGCTCGAAAAAGGCGGCCTGCGGCTTGACCGCGGGGACCAGCGGGGCGACGATGTCGATCACCGCGCGGCAGAACTGCGCGTAGGCTTCGGCGACGTCGAACCCGGTCGGCTCGCTGACCCCCTGGGTAAAGACGCAAGGGAGCTGCGCCCAGCGGGGATCGAGCCCGACCAGGACCGGGGTTTTCTTTTCGGCGATGGCCAGAGCCAGGCGGTCAGAGAAGGACGGCATGGGAACCTTTCCGGGAGCTACTCGTTTTCAATGATATACACAACCACCTTTTTCGGGCCGTGAACGCCCAGAATCAGGATCTTTTCAATATCGGCGGTGCGGCTCGGCCCGGTCATCAGGAGGAACTCCCCCGTCCGTTCCCCTTCGCCGGCCAGGCGCGCCGACAGCTCGGGCCAGGCGTGCGGCAGATGCTCGCGCAGCTGCGACTTTTTCGCGGCGATCAGGCAGACCGGCGAAAGGTAGTTCATCAGCCGGTCGAACGCGCTGGCGCTGCGGACCGCCGCGCTGCCGGTATCGGCCAGAAGGAGCTCGGCGGGAATCAGGCTCGCCGAAATCGACTCGAGTTCGGCCGGATCCGCCGCCTCCGGATCATCAGGCGCGGTGACATACACGGCCGGCACGCCGTCCAGCAGGGGCATGATCATTCCGGCGAGCGCCTCGGTCAGCTCGCCGCCGCGAAGACCGAGGCGGAACTTCGTCTCGTCCCCCTTCACTCCGGCGTTGAGCGAAACGCCTTTGAGCGTCTCGGCGATTTTCCGGGCGGCGTCGGCGCGGTCGGCGCACCGGCAGACTTCCCCCGCCACGGCGGTGAGGTTCTTTTCGAATTCGTCCAGAAGCTCGTCGGCCGACCGCCCCTGAACCGGCCAGACCGCCGGCGGAGAGGGAAGCGGGGGCGAGACGGCGTCCCGCGAAAGCGCGCTCCGAATTTTACCGAGTATTTCTTCCCGCGTTGCCATAATCTTCAATCCTTCGTTGTTCGCGCCAGGCGCAAGATACGGGTAATCGAACGACACACAAAATGACGCACAAACGGCCGGCCGCCCCCGGCCGCGGCGTGATGCCGGACGGAAACGGAGCCTTCCAACCGTGTATTTTCCCCGGAACGGATGAAAAAGTCAATGGGAATCAGGAAACAACCTTAAAAAAGGAGGAGACGGTCCCG
>ONWH01000005.1 GCA_900321495.1 uncultured Planctomycetota bacterium | reverse complement strand
GTTGAAATTGAGAATTTTTTGCTTCAAAACGGATCGGTTTCAAGCGGAAAAGAGTCCCTTGAAAAAAGTTTAGGCAAGCCGAAATTTTTCTCCGGAAAATACTCTGAAGGCTCTTGTTTTTCCGGGTCCGGAGGTGTGCAGCGAGTGAAATTTTTCTTTCAAAATTCATGCGGCACGCCTAAAATCCCCCTAAAATCGGGTTTTTCACCTGGACTGCCCTTTTAATTTTCCTTAATTCCTTCATAATAGGTTTATAGTATCAAGTAAGGAGTTTGATCCACACTTTGGTTCAGTTGAAAGGTAGTGTATGAACAGTTCAGTTTCGATCATTGAAGAAGTTCAGAAGATTCTGGCCCGTTATCCGAACGCCGGCCGGGACCAGCTGATCCCGATTCTTCAGGAAATCCAAGGGGCTTGCGGTTACCTCTCCCGCGAAGCCGTCGTGGAAGTCGGCAAACAGCTCAACATTCCGACGAGCAAAATCTACGGTGTTGCCACCTTCTACAACCAGTTTCGTTTCTCTGCCCAGGGGAAATACCACATCCAGATCTGCCGCGGTACCGCGTGCCATGTCAAAGGTTCGGCGGCGATCCTTGACGCCCTTGTTCGTGAACTGAAAATCAATCCGGGGGAAACCACCCGCGATGGTCTTTTCAGTCTGGAAATTGTCGCCTGTATCGGTGCGTGCGGTCTGGCTCCCGTGATGAACATTTCGAACAACTTCCATGCCAAACTGACGACGCAGTCGATCCCCGGCATTATCAAGGAGTACCGCAAACAGGCTGCCGAGGCCTGAGGCGCCTGCCCTTCGGCGGTTAGGCGAAGGGAACGATACCGGCCTTTCTCGAAATCACTTAAAACAACACTCCACTAAAGGCAGAGAAATAAAATGGAACAAGTAAAACCTCTTGACACTGAATTTCTTTCCTGGGCTCTGGGCGATACGAGTAACCTGACGCCGCAGCAGGCCCAGAAACTTTCGATCCTCCGGCGGGAAGATGTCGAAAAGCCGACGTTCTACGTCGGAACCGGAACGTGCGGTCTGGGGGCCGGCGCGGCCGATACGCTCGAAGCCGTGAAGGCGTTCGTGAAAGAAAACAATCTTGATGCGGACATCGTTGAAGTCGGGTGCGTCGGCCTGTGCGCCGTTGAGCCGATTGTTGACGTTCAGCTCCCCGGTAAGAACCGGATCGCGTTCCAGCAGATGACCAAAGACGTGACCCCCGCTGTTCTCGACGCGATCGTCAATAAGGGCGAGGTCGTCGCTGACCACGTGATGGGACAGTACCGAAATGAAAAGACCGCGGCTTGGGACGGTGCGATCTTCATTGATGAACATCCGTTCTTCGCCCCGCAGACCCGTTGGGTTCTCGCCAACTGCGGTCTGATGGATCCGGGCAGTCTCGAAGAGTATATCGCACGCGGCGGTTATCGCGCGCTGAAAAAGACCCTGACCGAAAAGGTCTCGCCGGATGACATCTGCAAAGAGGTTCTCGAAAGCGGTCTGCGCGGCCGCGGCGGCGGCGGGTTCCCCGCCGGGCGCAAGTGGATGTTCGCGCGTGCCAACGAAGAGACCCACCGTTATCTGATCTGCAACGCCGACGAAGGTGACCCGGGCGCGTTCATGGACCGTGCCGTTATCGAAGGCGACCCGCACCGTCTCCTCGAAGGGATGGCCCTGGCAGCCTACGCCATCGGCGCTCAGAAGGCATATATCTACATCCGTGCCGAATATCCGCTGGCTATCGCCCGTCTGCGTGTTGCGATTGCCGAAGCAAAAGCGAACAATCTCCTCGGCGACAATATCCTGGGCAGCGACTTCTCGCTCGAGATGGTCATTAAGATGGGAGCCGGCGCCTTCGTCTGCGGCGAAGAAACCGCTTTGATTCACAGTATTGAAGGGAAGCGGGGTATGCCTCGTCCGCGTCCGCCGTTCCCGGCGGTCAGCGGTCTGTTCGGCTATCCGACGATCATCAACAACGTCGAGACGCTCGCCAACGTTGCCTCGATCGTCGACAAGGGCGCAAAATGGTTCAACGCCATCGGTACCGAAGGGAGCAAGGGGACGAAGGTCTTCGCGCTTTCCGGGAAAGTCAACCGGACCGGTCTGGTTGAAGTCGCGATGGGAACGACGATCCGCGACGTCATCTTCTCGATCGGCGGCGGGATCGCCAACGGCAAGGCTTACAAAGCGGTTCAGATCGGCGGTCCTTCGGGCGGCTGTATTCCCGAGTCGCATATCGATATCGAAATCGATTACGAATCGCTCAAGACGGTCGGCGCCATTATGGGGTCCGGCGGTCTGGTGGTGATGGACGAAGACAACTGCATGGTTGATGTGGCCAAGTTCTTCATGGACTTCATTCAGCGCGAAAGCTGCGGGAAATGCACTCCTTGCCGTGAAGGTACCCGCCGCATGCTCGAGATTCTCAATCGGATCACGCGCAGCGACCGCAACGAGACCGAACAGGAAACCCTCGAACGGTTCCAGAGCATTATCCATATGGAAAAACTCGGTCAGATTATTCAGGACACGAGCCTCTGTGCTTTGGGGCAGACGGCGCCGAACCCGGTTCTTTCGACGATCCGCTGGTTCCGCGACGAGTACGAGGCGCACATATTCGACCGCAAGTGTCCCGCGAAAGTCTGCAGTGACCTGCTCAAGTTCGAAATCGTCGCCGACAAGTGCAAAGGCTGCACGCTCTGCGCCAAGAACTGCCCGGTCGGCGCGATCAGCGGAACCCTCAAGCAACCGCACGTCATTGATCCTGAGAAGTGCATCTCGTGCGGTCTCTGTCTGAGCAACTGCAAATTCAACGCCATTATCAAGAAGTAAGAACGAACAACTTTCGCAAAATTAAGGAATAAGAACCATGATTAATATTGAAGTCAACGGAAAAACGGTTCAAGCCGAAGCCGGCGAAATGCTTCTGACGGCGCTGAATCGTGCGGGGATCGAAGTCCCGACCCTTTGTAACATGGAAGGCCTTCCGGCGACCGGAGCCTGCCGTATGTGTGTCTGTGAGGTTGAAGGTCAGCGCGCGCTGGTTCCCGCCTGCGCTTTTCCGATTGCCGACGGCATGAAAGTGAAAACCCACTCGCAGCGTGTTATTGAAGCGCGCCGCACCATTCTTGAACTCCTTCTGGCGAATCACCCGACCGACTGCTTCTACTGCGAGCGGAATGGCAGCTGCAAACTGCAGTCCCTTTCGGTCGAACTGGGGGTCCGTAGCCACCGCTACACTGGCCAGAAGGACAATCGTCCCATCGACGAGTCGAGCCCGGCGATCGTCCGCGACTCGAGCAAATGCATCCTTTGCGGCCGTTGCGTCCGCGTCTGCGAAAACATCCAGACGGTCTCGTGCCTGGACTATATCCGCCGCGGTTCCAAGGCGTTCATCGGCAACTCGTTCAACGAAGGAATGAATATCGCCAGCTGCATTTCCTGCGGGCAGTGCGTTGCCGCGTGCCCGACCGGCGCGCTCACCGGCAAGAACGATGTCGGAAAGGTTGTTGCCGCTCTGAAAGACCCGAACCTGCACGTCGTTGTTCAGCACGCGCCGGCGGTTTCGGTTTCTCTTGGTGAGGAATTCGGTCTCCCGCTCGGAACCGACGTGATGGGTAAACTTCACGCCGCGCTCCGGAAGGTCGGTTTCGACGCCGTCTTTGACACCTCGTTCAGCGCCGACCTCACCATCATGGAGGAAGCGACCGAACTGGTCGACCGCGTCACCAACGGCGGTGTTCTGCCGATGTTTACCAGCTGCTCGCCCGGGTGGATCAAGTTCATCGAAACCTTCTATCCCGAAATGCTCCCGCACGTCTCGAGCTGCAAGTCCCCGCAGGGAATGCTCGGTGCAGTGATCAAGTCGTGCTACGCCGAAAAGGCCGGGATCGAGCCGAAGAAGATCTTCAGTGTCTCGATTATGCCGTGTACGGCCAAGAAATTCGAAGCGTCGCGTCCGGAACTCGGCCGCGACGGTTATCAGGATATCGACGCGGTTCTGACGACCCGTGAAGCCGCCCAGCTGTTCAAGATGTTCGGGATCAATCTGGCGAATCTTGAACCGGAGGCCGCCGATTCGCCGTTCGGCGAACGGAGTACCGCCGGTAAGCTCTTCGGCGCCAGCGGCGGGGTGATGGAAGCGGCCGTTCGTACCGCCTATTACCTGATCTCGGGCGAAAATCTCAAAGAACTCAAGCTCGAAGCCCTCCGCGGTCTGGAAGGGTGGGGGAAAGAAGCCCATCTCGATATCAACGGTCTGAAAGTCGGCGTCGCCGTCGTGAATTCGCTCGGCAACGCCCGCCGCATCATTGAAATGATCAAGAAGGGCGAACTGAAAGACATTCAGTTCATTGAAGTGATGACCTGCCCGGGCGGATGCATCAACGGCGGCGGCCAGCCCTACGGCGCGACGGTCGAACGCGTTACTGCCCGTATGAAGAAACTCTACGATCTGGACGCGACCGAATCGCTCCGTCTTTGCCACGAGAACAAGGAGCTTCAGCGTCTGTATGATGAGTATCTCGGAAAACCGAACGGCGAGAAAGCGCACCATTTGCTTCACACGCACTATCACGAGCGGACCCCGCTCACCTGACAGGTTTTTCGACCGGTTCGGAACCCCTCGCTCTTCCGGACCGGCCGCCCTTTACCGTATTTCCCCGACCATTCAATCCAAACGAAAAAGATATAAAGGTTCATCATAATGAAAAACTGCAAGATTCTTCTGGTGGACGGCGATCCTGTTTACACGGGTGAAGTCAGCGATGCTCTGAAGGCCGACGGCGCCGCCGTGACCGTGGCGGAAAATCGTGCCGAGGCTGAAAAAGCGCTCGCCGCCGACAAGTACGACATTGTGATCACCGACCTGGTGATGGAAAAGGCCGACAGCGGCTTCTCGCTCGCGTTCCATATCAAGAAAGATACCCCCGAGAC
>ONWH01000212.1 GCA_900321495.1 uncultured Planctomycetota bacterium | reverse complement strand
CCGAACGCGGTCGCCGGCGCCGGGTCGGTCGGGTCGTCCGCGGGAACGTAAACCGCCTGCACCGAGGTGATCGCGCCCTTGCTGGTCGAGGCGATCCGCTCTTGCAGCTGCCCCATCTCGGTAGCGAGGGTCGGCTGGTAACCGACCGCCGAAGGCATACGGCCCAGAAGAGCCGAGACTTCGGAACCGGCCTGAGAGAAGCGGAAGATGTTGTCGATGAAGAGCAGCACGTCGGTCCCCAGGTTGTCACGGAAATATTCGGCCATCGTCAGCGCCGAAAGGGCGACGCGCAGACGGGACCCCGGCGGCTCGTTCATCTGGCCGAAGACCATCGTCGTCCGGTCGATAACCGACTGGCCGGTGTTGCCGATTTTGGCCTCTTTCATTTCACGCCACAGGTCGTTCCCCTCACGGGTCCGTTCGCCGACGCCGGCGAAGACCGACGCGCCGCCGTGAGCGCTGGCGATACGGGCAATCAGTTCCTGAAGGATAACCGTCTTCCCCAGACCGGCGCCGCCAAAGAGGCCGGCCTTACCGCCGCGGACAAACGGGGTCAGGAGGTCAATCACCTTGATTCCCGTTTCGAAGATTTCGGTCTTCGTCGAAAGATCGGTCAGTTCCGGGGCCGACTGGTGGATCGGACGGTACTCCTCGGCTTTGACCTCGCCGCCCTTGTCGACCGGCTCGCCGAGCAGATTGAAGACACGCCCGAGGGTCGCGCTGCCGACCGGAACCATGACCGGCGCGCCGGTATCGACACATTCCATGCCGCGGACCAGACCGTCGGTGCTCCCCAGCGCCACGCAGCGGACCTTACCGCCGCCTAAGTGCTGCTGCACTTCCCCGGTCAGGTGGAGTGTAACTTCCCCCTGTTTGCTGTCGATTTTGACCGCGTTGTAGATTTCCGGAAGAGCGTCTTCCGAAAACTCGGCATCGAACGTGGACCCGATCACGCGCGTGATACGGCCGATATTTTTTTCCGTTGCTGTTGCACTCATCGTCAAAACTTGCCTAGTTAAAAATTAACCTGTGATGGAAATGTGTTTTGTTAAACGCTGTTGAAACCGGCTTTCGCGCCCGCAAGGATTACCCCAGCAGTGCGCTCGCGCCGCTGACCACCTCGATGATCTCGTTGGTGATCTGCCCCTGACGGGCACGGTTGTAGGTCCTGGTCAGGATGTTGATCATCGAGTCGGCATTGTCGGTCGCCGCTTTCATGGCCACACGGCGGGCAATCTGCTCGCCGACGGCGGCATCGAGGAAACACTTAAAGAGCTTCACCCGGAACGCGGTCGGAACAATTTCTTCGAGAATCGACTCGGGGGAGGGAAGGAACTCATATTCGGCCCCTTTCTGTGCCGAGCTTTCGTTTTCGGCTTCGCCGCCCAGTTCCGAAAGGGGAAGGAGCGTCTCGACAACCGGCACCTGCTTCGAGACGGAGATGAACTTCATGTAGGCGACATCGAAACGGTCGATCTTCCCCGCCAGGTAATCGGCGAGAATCTGATCGGCGATCGCCACGACTTCGCTGAACTGCGGCTTCACGCCGAACTGGTCGTATTCGGCGGCCATTTCAATGCCCCGGTCTTTGGCGTAGGAAATGCCCCGCTTTCCGGAAACCAGGAACTGAAAGTTTTCGTAGCCGGCATTGAGTTCATCGGCGCGCTGATGCCCCAGCCGCAGGATCGACGAATTGTACCCGCCGCACAACCCGCGGTTAGCCGTGAGGATCAGCAGAGCCGAGCCGTTTTTCGTTTTCCGCTCTTCGAGAAGCGGATGGGAGACCGAAGAGCCGGCACGGGCCAAATCGGCGACCATGGATGCGATCCGCTGGGTGTACGCCCCCGCCGAAACCGCGCGTTCCATGGCTTTGCGGAATTGCGCCGCCGCCACCAGCTCCATCGTCCGCGTAATTTTGCGGGTGTTCTGGATAGACTTCCGTCGTTTGTCAAGCGCTCTTGCTTTTGCCATCGATTCGCTTTTTCTTTAAACTGTCAAGGACTCCGTAACTTGGACGCGCCGCTGGGCGCCCGGATCACAAAGACGCCTTGAATTCCTCGTTGAAAGCGCTGATCACCTCTTCGATTTCGGCGTTCAGCTCGGGATTGAGTTTCCGCGCTTCGTTGACCTTGTCCCAAGTCTCCTGCTTGCGTTCGTGCAGGAAGGCGAGGAAATCGGTTTCCCACTGGCCGATCTTCTTCCGGGGAATCGCGTCGAGGAACCCGTGGGTGCCGGCGTAGAGAACGAAGACTTCGTCGATGACATCGAGCGGTTTGCAGACACCCTGTTTCAGGAGTTCGTTCATCGCGTAGCCGCGGTCCAGACGCGCCTGCGTCGCCGCATCCAGGTCGGAGCCAAGCTGGGCGAACGCCTCAAGTTCACGGAACGATGCCAGGTCAAGGCGCAGACCGCCGGCAACCTGCTTCATGGCGGGGATCTGAGCCGATCCGCCGACACGCGAAACCGAGATCCCGACGTTCATCGCCGGACGCTGGCCGCGGAAGAAGAGGTCGGGCTGCAGGTAGATCTGCCCGTCGGTGATCGAAATGACGTTCGTCGGAATGTAGGCGGAAACCTCGCCCTCCTGGGTCTCGACGATCGGAAGGCTCGTCAGAGAACCGCCGCCCAAATCGTCGGAAAGTTTCGCCGAACGCTCGAGCAGACGGCTGTGGCAGTAGAAGACGTCGCCCGGATACGCCTCACGCCCGGGAGGACGGCGCATCAGAAGGGAGAGTTCGCGGTAGGCGACCGCCTGTTTCGAAAGGTCGTCGTAAACGATCAGGGCGTGCTGGCCTCTGTACATGAAGTATTCGGCCATCGAGGTGCCCGCGTAAGGCGCAATATACTGAAGCGGGGCTGGCGAACTGGCGCCGGCGACGATCACGGTGGTGTATTCCATCGCGCCGTGCTGTTTCAGCGTGTCGATGATTCCGGCAACAGTCGAGTCTTTCTGACCGACCGCCACGTAGAAGCACTTTACGTCTTTCCCCTTCTGGTTGATGATCGTATCGATCCCGATTTGGGTTTTCCCCGTTTTTCGGTCGCCGATGATCAGCTCGCGCTGGCCGCGCCCGATCGGGGTCATCGAGTCGATCGCCTTGATCCCGGTCTGGAGCGATTCGCGGACCGGCTGGCGGTCGGCAACGCCGGGAGCCTTCTCTTCGACCGGACGGAACTCCGTCGCCGCGATCGGGCCTTTCCCGTCGAGGGGATTGCCGAGCGGGTCGATCACGCGGCCGAGAACCGCGTCCCCAACCGGCACTCGGAGAAGTTCGCCGGTGGTGCGGACTTCGTCCCCTTCCTGAATGTTCAGGTAATCGCCGAGGATGATGACGCCGACGCTGTTCTCTTCGAGGTTAAACGCCAGCCCGCGGACACCGCCGGGGAACTCGAGCATTTCGCCCGACATCACGCCGGTCAGCCCGTAAACCTGAGCGATACCGTCACCCACTTCAATGACGCGGCCGACCTGGCGCACGTCAATATGGGTCTCAAACTGTTCAATTTCCTTCTGTATTACTGAAGCTATTTCGTCTGCTTTGAATTTCATGGGCGCTCCTGTCAATCATCTG
>ONWH01000274.1 GCA_900321495.1 uncultured Planctomycetota bacterium | reverse complement strand
GATCTCCATGCAGTCGATATGGGCGGCGACGCAGCAGTCGTAGACCGCGCGCACGAACCGGTCTCCGAAAAGGTGGTCGTTTACCAGTCCTCCGTCGCGAATTGTGCAGTCCAGAACCTTAATTTCAGGGTGAGGCGTTAACCAAACTGTGCTCACGGCAATCCCCGCGTCATTCTAATGGGTGATGGGTGATGCGTCCCCGAACGGCCGTTCGGAGCGGGTAGACAATTATCGCGGCATAATGCCGCACCCCCCCCTCTCCCCCGTACCATCATACTCCGGCCGGGGGAGATCGTCAACGGTCCGGGGAAAGGGGCGCGTGTTTGAATTCGGCTTTTCGGAATGGTATAATCCGCCGGGGGCGCGGAAGGGGAGAACCGAAATCGGCGCGTTCGGCTCCGGCGCCGGCGCCGCCCTGTCCGCAGAAAGGCCGATACCCCCATGACCACAAGACGCCGTTTTCTCAAAGGAGTCGCCGCTCTGGCGGGACTCGCACTGACCTCCGAGCCGATCGCACGCGGCCGCCGCTCCGCGCTGGCGGGCGCGGAATTTCTCGATGCCGAAAGTCAGGAAGTCGGCGAACCTCTCTCGCCGTGGCGGCCCGGAACGATGGAATTCCACCACATCTACACAGGCCACGGCGAGTCGGTCTTCCATATCTTTCCGGACGGCACCTCGCTTCTGATCGACGCCGGCCAGCTCGAACGGGGCGGTTACGAGCTTAAGAGCGTCACTCTCCCCGACGAGTCGCGGGGCCCGGGAGAATACATCGCGCGGTACATCCGGCGGGTCAATCCTCACGGGGACGAGGTCGACTACATGATGATCTCCCATTTCCACACCGATCACATGGGGTGCTGTTCGGTCAACCGCGGGAAGACCGAAGGGCGGGGGGAAGACTATTTCCTGAGCGGCATGAGCCAGGTCGGCGAGACGATCCGGTTCAGGAAAGGATTCGACCGCGGGTTTCCCGACTACAGCCTGCCGTTCCCGGTTAGAGATCCCGACACGGAAAACTACCGCCGGTTCACCCGCTGGAAGATGAAAGCCGACGGTCTGGAGATGGAGCCGTTCGAGGTGGGACGGCTCGACCAGATCACCCTGCGGCGCGACCCGGAGACGTACCGCGGCACGTTCCATGTCCGGAACCTCTGCGGCAACGGCCTTGTCTGGACCGGCCGGGAAGGGGAGACCGACACATCGTTCTTCGACTGGGCGAAAGAGAAGGGCGCCGCTTCCGAAAACCCGCTCAGTCTGGGGCTTCGGATCGATTACGGCCCGTTCCGCTGCTATACAGCGGGGGATTTCAACGAGTCTTTCACCGGACTCGACGGGAAGGAGCGGAATCTGGAGGAGATGGTCGCGCCGGCCTGCGGCCGGGTCGACGTCTGCAAATCGAATCATCATTCCTATATCGGGTCGATGCGGGCGGAGTTCCTCCGCGTCCTCAGGCCGCAGGTCTTTGTCACCGACGTCTGGGATCTGCTCCACATTCAGCCCTCGACGATGGAGCGGATGACCGACCGGAGCATTTATCCCGGCCGGCGGATCGTCTGCCCGACCTTCTTCCCCCTCCTGAAAAAGCGGGAGTTCGAGGGAGCGCCGTGGCGCAGCGATGTCGCCGAAGACTGCGGACACGTGGTGATCCGCGTCTGTGAGGGGGGGACGCGGTTCCGTGTCTACTATGTCACCGCGCACGACGAATCGATGCGGGTCAAGGCGGTTTACGGCCCCTTCGAAGCGCCGCCGAAAGAGGGGACGGCGTGATGCCGGCCGGGTGTTGATCCGGCTGA
This sequence comes from uncultured Planctomycetota bacterium, assembly GCA_900321495.1. Classification (GTDB taxonomy): domain Bacteria; phylum Planctomycetota; class Planctomycetia; order Pirellulales; family Thermoguttaceae; genus RUG695. Next base: position 304 of record ONWH01000274.1, on the reverse strand, counting down.
AAAGACCGTAAAACGCGGAGCGGGGAAGGCCGTGTCCCGGATTCTCGTTTTTTATGAGAGATATCCTTTTGCTTTAGGCATGACTAAATCAAGGGATCCGCGACAGTTATCAAATACCACACCTGATTTTATATGGTTTTCCCTTCTTGACGAAGTGAAAAAGCGATTTATAATCTTAAAAGTTTAGTTTAACCTAAACTTCGGCCGGTAAGCAGACCGGGGGGGGCGTCTCCCCGCGGCCGGACGCGCTTAATCTTCCGGACAAAACGGAAGAAGAGTTTCACCATAAGGAGGAAGGGACATG
>ONWH01000075.1 GCA_900321495.1 uncultured Planctomycetota bacterium | reverse complement strand
TCGGGGCGTAGCTCAGCCTGGCTAGAGCGCTACGTTCGGGACGTAGAGGTCGCACGTTCAAATCGTGTCGCCCCGATTTCGGCGAAGGGTTTCCCCTTCGCCTTTTTTTGTGCTCCGTTCGGGACCGCTCTCTTTCTGTTTCGGGCGCCGCTCTTCTGCACGCCAGCGTATTGGATCAATATCAGGAATTTTTGGGTTTACTTCCCCACAAAACGCGGTATCTTTCGGCAATCATTGATTTCGTCCCAAGCCGGATGTAGAATGGTTCCGTCGTTTTTGGGATATTGGTGTTTTTTGTAATGACTCATGTCGTTTGGTGATCCACATGTACAGCAGCGGAATGAAGAGGTGTCTTTTCGGTTCTCTTTTCGGATCTTTCGTTCTTGCCGGGGCTTTCTTTTTTTCCTTGAGAGCCGAGGCCGAAACGGAACCGTCGGCGGTATGGCTTGATGAACTCAATCCGGCACTCGGCGAGGAGGGCGATCCGGCCGCCGGCAAGGAATGGTGGAATATGCCGACCTGCCGAACTTCGGCACACGGCAAACCGATCAAAATCGACAATCATGTTTTTGAGCGCGGTATCGGCGTTCATTCGCCGCAGATCGTCTGCGTTGAGCTTTCCGGCGAGCCGGGAACTTTCGCCGCAACGGTTGGAATCGATGACAATATTGACCGGCCGGGCGATGTGGAGTTCATTGTCCGTTCCGACGAAAAAATTCTCTGGCGAAGCGGAATGATCGGCAGCCGGCAATCCATACCGCTTGAAGTTCCCCTGGAAGGGGTTTCCCGTCTCTACTTGCAGACGCTTCAAAGACACGGCGAGCGGGGGAACCACGCCGATTGGGCGGACGCGCGTTTTATCGGCCTTTCGATCCGTCCGTCCGTCGTCCCGATACCTGAAAATCTCTGTTTCCCCGACAACGGCGACGCGCCGTTCTCACGTCTCGACGAGGCGCGTCTTCAATGGGAGGCGCTTGCCCGTGACCTGAGAAACGGAATTCCCGAGAATGCGGCAAAGGAGGCTCTTAACGAACAGGCAACGATCCTTTCCTCCGATCGGGATCCGCTCGATATTCTCCTGCGCCGTGCCGAGTCGCTTGCCGATTGGCTTGAGAATAACGACCCGGAAACGGACCGCGGGACGGTTCGGGCCGATCTGACGGCGGCGAAGGAGAAAGCCGCGTCGATCACGGTCGGGGAGACTGATTTGCGGCGTGCCTGTTTTGCCGAAACACTGGCGGTTCTCCGTCGCCTTGCGCTGACAAACCCGCTGCTCGATTTTACGGACATCCTTTTTGTCAAGCATTTCGAGGCGCCGATGGCCGAGCTGAAGGGGAACCATATGATCGACCAGTTTTTCGGATTTCAGGCGCGTCCGGGCGGAGGTGTCTTTCTGATAAAGGACGCGTTTACCGAATCTCCCCGAATTGTGAATCTTCTTGATAATCTGACCGTCGATCAGGGAAGAAATTCGGGGCGCAAACTGGATCAGGGGTGGTCGTTTATCTCGCCGGAACTGAGTTACGATGCCGATCGGATTCTTTTTGCCGCGGCTGACGCGACGCTCCCCCGCGCGACTTTTACCTGGTCGAGAGAAAACAGCTATCAGATATTCAAGGCGGATTTCGATCCCGATTCGGGCCGCGCCTCCAATCTGACGCAATTGACAGATGAGCCGTTTGACAGTTTCGATCCCTGCTGCCTGCCCAGCGGCCGCGTGGCGTTCGTCTCGATGCGGCGCGGAGGATACGGGCGCTGTCATCCGCGGCCGGCGCCGACCTATACCCTGAACTCGATGAATCCGGACGGTTCGGATCCGGTGGTCCTTTCGTGGCACGAGACAAATGAATGGGCGCCGTCGGTCGACCGCAACGGCATGATTCTCTATACACGCTGGGATTACGTTGACCGCGGAGCGAACAATGCGCACCACCCCTGGATCACCTATCCCGACGGCCGCGACGCCCGCGCGCTGGTCGGCAATTACCATGAGGTTCGCGCCGGTGTTCCGATTATGGAACTCGACGTTCGTCAGGTTCCGGAAAGCAGCAAGATCACGGCGACCGCCGCGGCGCATCACGGACAGTCGTACGGCGCGCTGGTTCTGATCGACCCGCAGGTGCCCGACGACAACCTCATGAGCACAACCCGGCGAATAACGCCGGAGCAGGTCTTTCCTGAGGCGGAACAGGAGACGGATTTTCCGTGTCCGATGCAATATGCATCGTGTTATCCTCTATCGGAACAGTTTTATCTTTGCGTGTACGATCCGTTTGCCGAACAGGGGAACAGCGGCTGCATGACCAACAGCAACCGATACGGAATCTATCTTTTGGACGCGTTCGGCAACCGTGTTCTTCTCTACCGTGATCCGCATATCTCGTGCCGGGAACCGATTCCGCTGCGCGTCCGGGACCGGGAACCGGTGATTCCGCATCAGACGCTGGTGGGCAAACCGCCGGCCGCAGACGGCATTGCAATGTCCCCGTCCGAAGATCTTCCGAAAACGGCGGAAGTGGGCTTGATGAACGTGTACAACTCGAAGGTGCCGTTTCCCGAAGGAGTCAGGATCAAGCGGCTTCGGATTGTGCAGCTTCTGCCGAAAACGACTCCGTTATGGCACAATCCGGTGATCGGCGCGGGAATGCAGAAGGGCGCGCGGCAGGTTCTCGGAACGGTTCCGGTCGAAGAGGACGGAAGCGCCTATTTCAAGATGCCGGTGAATGTGCCGGTTTACTTCCAGGCTCTTGACGAAAACGGCCTGGCGGTTCAGTCGATGCGTTCCGACGCCTATGTTCACCCGGGTGAAGTTCTCCTTTGCCAGGGGTGCCATGAAGACCGGTTGGCGCCGACCGAACAGCGGATCGGCCTGCCGCTGGCGACCCGGCGTCCGCCGAGTGAAATCGAGCCGGATCCGGACGGAAGCCGGCCGATCAATTTTGTCCGGCTGATCCAGCCGATTCTTGACGCGAAATGCGTGAACTGCCATCAGGCCTCGGACGATGAGCGCGCCATTGATCTTTCCGACAACCCGAAAGAGGCGCATTTTTCAAATGCGTTTACGAACCTGATTAAATACTGTTTCTATTATGACCATTATCTGTGGGATGAGCCTCGAACCGAGCCGATGCATTTCGGCGCCAGCCGAAGCCGTCTTTATGAAATTCTCAAATCGGATCATCACGGCGTGAAACTGTCTCCGGAAGAACTCTACCGGTTCACCCTTTGGATGGATAACAACTGCGGCTTCTACGGTGCGTATATCGGCATTCCCGAACAGCGGCGCGGCGAGACCGTTATCCCTGACCTGGAATAGCCGGAAAAGCGCCAGCGAGGGAGTGTTCCGTGACGGATCTTTCCGCGTGGTCCATGCAGGACAGGGTTCGGGCGGTCTGTGTTTTCTGTTGCGGAAGGCGCAAAAAAAGGCGCAAACCGGAAGGTTTGCGCCTTTTTCCCACAGATGCATAAGTACAGCCGTTACTTATTGATTTGCACTGTGAACATCACCCCATGGATGAGTGTGTCTTCGTTGCGGAGTTTCTTGTCGTCGCGGACACCGAAGAAACTGCCGTCGGGATTGATCCGGTAATCGTTGATCGTCGTGCTCCGCGCAAGGTTCGCCAGGTAGGTGAAGTCGTAACCGACTTTGAACGACACGACCGAGGTCCAGTGCCACGCCGCCTCAACCTTCACGTTCGCGCCCGGCGACCACTGGTTGAAGTGCCGTGAGTAGGAGAACGAGTTGGCGACCGTGTTGATCGGGGAGTTGAGCGGGATCCCGCCGGTGTCGCTGAGATTTCCCGACTGGCTCGACTCGTATTTCAGACCCAGATAGCCGTCGCCGGAGAGGTTCTGGCGGTTGAACCCGGCGAAGAAGGTCCCTTCTCCCGAGAAGCGCCAGCGGTTGTTCGACAGTGTATAGCGGCCCCCGATCTGCGGCCCGATGATCTGGTTGTCGGCATCGAAGTTCCAGCTTGAATACCCCAGGTCGGCGCCGGAGAAGGTGTCGCTGTCTTCGTCGTAGTCGTCGTATTCCTGATCCTGGCTCGAAATGTTGCCGCTTGGGGTGACGACGGTCGATCCTCCCTTGTTGAGGATGTTGACGATCGTGCTGGTATAGTGCGAGCTCGTCTTGGTCGTCGCGTGGGCGAAGAGTTCCATCTTGTCGTCGAAGACATGGTATTTCATCCCGGCGAGGAATTCGAGGGTTCCCAGACGGAACGGGTGGAACCGGTAAGTGTACATCGCCTCGACGCACCAAGTGTTCACCTTTGTGTTGAACGTGTAGGTATCGAAGACAATCGGAATCGGCGCGAACGCGTATTGCGCGACATCTTCGTCGTTATTGTTATTGTTATTGTTGTTTGTGTTGGTGTTCCCGTTCGAGTAGCTGTGGTCGCTTGTCTGTCCGCCGAAGAGGTCGATCAGCGCCCAGAGGTGACCGATGCGTCCCTGGTGCTCCGCCTCGTAGGTCGCGATCGAAACGAACTTGTCGTCGGCCCAGACGTAGTAGTCGGCCATGCCGTCCACATATTCGTCGAGGAGAACCGTCTGCGGGTCGAGGATATTGACCGAGGCGTCGATTCCCTCGTGGCGGAGACGCTGCGGGGTGACGATCGTTCCCTTGACCGACCAGCCGTGATGGCCGCGCCGGTTCCCGATCTCAAACTGGCTCACCGAAGTAAAATCATGATGGAGCGAGTCGGTCGAGATCTGGTTCGTCGTCTTGATCGCGGTGAACGCCCCTCCGGCCGTTCTGGAAATCAGGTACGGCGTATCGGCCAGCGAACCGTATTCGTAGCCGACCCTGGTGCTCGACGGCAGTGAAATCGTCATCAACCCGGCGCCAATGCTTCCGTAAAGTCCTTCGCTCATATAGGCGCCGCCGCCGAACTGATCATCGGGATACGGCGAGAAGAACCGCATCTGGGAGATCTGAGCGCTGGCATGGGCTGTTATCAAGAGGAACAGGCCCAGGCAGGCGATAGCTAACTTCAACTTTTTCAGAGACATGGTGCAATCCAATCTGCTCACAAAAAACATCCATGTAGTTCAGGCTCCAGGCGGATAAACCCGTCCGAAACCTACGGCTGTAGCGATTTTATCGGATATTCCGAAAGTAACAGTTGAGTGATAATCGCTAGAATCGGAAAATTTTATGAAGAAGGACCAAACGGAACCAAAATAGATAAGATGGGCAGGTTACATACGCCCCATGCGGCGGAGAAGAAGCTTGATATCTTCCCAAGTATCCCGTTTTGCCGCCGGATTTCGCAAAAGGTATGCCGGGTGATAGGTGCAGACCACCTGGATTCCAAGGTAATCGTGGACTTTTCCGCGGAGTCTGCCGATCGTCTGGTCGGTCTGAAGAAGGTTCTGCGCGGCGACCGAGCCGAGACAGCATATATATTTGGGGGCGATCGTTCGGAGGGTCCCTTCCAGGAAGGGCCGGCAGCACGCCGCTTCGTTCGGGAGGGGATTGCGGTTCTGCGGGGGCCGGCACCGGACGACGTTGCATATATAGACGTCTTCGCGCCGCATTTTCATCCCCTTGACGATGATGTCGGTCAGAAGCTGCCCGCTCCGGCCGACGAAAGGCTCTCCCTGCCGGTCCTCGTCGGCTCCCGGCCCTTCCCCGACGAAGACGAGTTCGGCGTCCGGGTTCCCGACGCCGAAGACGGTCTGTGTCCGGTTGGCGACCAGTTCGGGACAGAGAGTGCACGCCGAGACTATCTGCGCCAGGTCGTGCAGGATCGTCTCTTTCGCGCGGGTCGGAAGCCCCGGTTTGATTTGTGCCAGGGTCTTTTCAAGCGGGGTTTGGGAGGGCTGTTTTGCCATAATGTCTGAAACCTGAGCGGGCTGCTCCGCGCCGGAGGCGGCGCGAAGCGCCTCTTCAGTGACGGACGCGCCTTCCGGGGCCGGCGCCGCGGGAAGATCCGTGACGCCGGCCTGGTTCGCGTCCTCAAAAAAGTCGGCCAGAAGGTCGGTCAGGCGGGGAGGCCGGCTCATCACTGACCCCGAAGCGCCTTGTTCGAGGCGGACATCTTGTCGACCGGCACCTTGATCACTTCGCGGTCGTACGACATCAGGCCGTTCACCTCAATCTCGCAGTCGGTCGTCTGGGTGTAGACCGCCGCCGAAAGACCTTTGGCGATCATCTCCTTCAAGGCGACGTTCATCTGGTCATACTTGCGGAAGAGCTCATCTTTGTCTTCGAACGTGGCGTAACCCCAGTTCCCGTCCTCTTTCCAGGAATGCCCCCTGATCGGCAGGCCGAGCCCGCCGTACTCGCCCAGGACGGTGGCGCGGTTCTCTTCGGCCGGGAACATGTCCGGTTCGGGATAGTGGTGGCGGTCGTGGACGCTTCCGCAGGGGCGGTCCGCCCAGCCGCTGGTGCAGTTCACCAGGCGCGTCGGGTCGAGCTGACGGGTCATTTCAACGATCCGCTCGGTGTCGTACTGACCCCATCCCTCGTTGAACGGAACCCACATAATGATGCAGGGGAACGATTTGAGCCGGGAGATCATTGCGGCGTACTCCGCCTCAAACTGCGCGGCCGAGGCGGGGGTGCGGGTGATGTCCGGGTCATCGGTGCCGATATAGGCGTCTCCCGACGGCATATCCTGCCAGACGAGAAGGCCGATTTCGTCGCAGTGGCGGTAGAAGCGGTCCGGTTCCGACTTGACGTGCTTGCGGAGCATATTAAAGCCGAACGCCTTGGTCATTTCCAGGTCGAAACGGAGCGCCTCGTCGGTCGGAGCGCGGTAGAGCCCGTCGGGCCACCATCCCTGGTCGAGCGGACCGTGTTGGAAGACGAACTTCCCATTCAGGAGGATACGGGTGATCCCGTCTTCGGTCTTCCCGAGCGAGACCTCGCGCATTCCGAAATAGGAATCGACCTCATCGATCACCTCGCCCCCTTTCAGGAGCTCGGCGCTGAAATCGTACAGGTTCGGAGTTTCGGGGGTCCAGAGTTCCGCATCGGGATACGCGACGGAGATCGCGGCGCGGCCGTCGGCAACCGCCATCGTCTTGCCGGCGATTTTAACGGACGTGCCCAGCGAGGCGCCCGCCACTTCCACATTGAAGGTCATTGTTTTGGCGCTGATATCCGAGACCGGGGTGATCGAGGTGATATAGGCGTCGGCGACCGGTTCGAGCCAGACGGTCTGCCAGATCCCGGTGTTCGGGGTGTACCAGATTCCGCCCGGATTGGTAAGCTGTTTGCCGACCGGCTGCTTCCCGGCGGGGTCCTCTCCGTCGACGACTTCTTTGGTCGGGTCCCAGACGGTGACGGTCAGCTTCTGCTTCCCTTCGGTGAGCGCGCCGGTGATGTCGAACGTGAACGGGTCGTAGCCGCCGCGATGCCGCCCGAGATACTTTCCGTTGAGCGAGACATCGGTCTGCCAGTCACATGCGCCGAAATGAAGGAGGATCCGTTTGCCGGCCCATTCGTCGGGAATGCCGAACTCCTTGTAGTAGACCAGAAGATTCTCTTTGCCGACCGGCTTGGCAACACCCGAAAGGGCCGATTCGGCCGGGAACGGGACGAGGATCTTTCCCTGGGGCAAAGCATTCGGAAGGCCGATCGGGGTGATCGCGTAGTCCCACAGGCCGTTCAGGTTCAGCCAGTCGCCGCGCTGAAGCTGCGGACGCGGGTATTCCGGAAGGGGAGCGTTCGGGTCAACGTCTTTGGCGAACTTCGACAGGAGGGTTCCCCCAACGGGTTTCCAATCGGCGGCAAAGGCCGAAACGGCGAGGAGGGCCGACGCCATCACGCCGGCGAACAGGAATCTGATTTTCATGATCTCTCTTTCTTTTCTGAAAGGGGGTGATCGGTCGCGGGCGGACCGGGGGATTCGCGGCCCGCACCCCGTTTCGGGGCGCCCAATATGATTACGTCAGACTTATTCTAACGGAAAAGACGGGGGCTTTCAAGAATCGGGAAAATACTTCCCGGCATTTCAGGGGGCGGGCTGAGCGGCGGGGGGATAGAACCCGATCCTTACCTTGGCGGCGGGCACCCTGAACGGCGTCTGCTGGGGAAGAGTGAGCGAAATGACTTCCCCGTCGTAGGGGAAGCGCGCCAGGGCTTCCGCCTTCCGGCCCATCGATTCTTCGTTCCCCTCTTCCCAGAGGAGGACTCCGCCCTTCTGCCGGAACTCCTCTTCCGTCGCCCAGAGAGGGTCCCAGAGACGTGCGCGGTCAGGCCCGTAGACCGAAACGTTCTGCGTGAGCCATTCGTCCCCGATCACGAACGGAATCGGGGAGCCGAACCGCTCGTGCCAAAGCCGGGTGACCGCTTCGGCAAGCGTCCTGCCGGGGTAGTGGTAGCGGGAAGCGTGTCCTTCGATCGCCGGCGCCAGATAGACTCCCAGGATGAAGAGGATCATGATGACCGCCGGGGTGACAAGGGAGATGATCCCCGCCGCGCGGAACGGCCGGCTTTCGGTATCAAGCCGCAGACGCGTGAGGACCAGCAGGGGGAAGAAATACCAGAGGTGGCAGCCGAGCGCCCCGCGCGGCGGACTCCCCGAAATCAGGGCGAAGAGAAGTTCGAGCGCCAGCGGGAAGAAAAAAATGAACGCGAGATAGGCGAGCCGGACCGTCCGGCCCGCGTCCGGCGCCTCCTGTGTGTCAGGCTTCTCCGGAATGCTGTTTTTCCGCGCCGCGAGGAGCGGAATCAGGGGGAGGGAAATCGGCGTGGCGTAAAGGAGCTGTTCGGCCAGGAAGGCGAACGGCGCCGCCAGATGCCCGAAAAGGGAAGGGATCCTGTTGTCCGAAGCCGACGCGGCGGCATAGGTGAACTGCGCGAAATCATGGTCGATGTTCCATTTCAGGAGGGGAAGGTAGAGGATGACCGCGGCGGCGGACGTCAGCCAGGGACCGGGCGAAAGCCAGCGGCGGGGGGAGCGGACCAGAAGGAAGAGGACGATCGCAAGCGCCAGGAAGACAATCGTCATCTTGCAGTAGATCCCCAGCCCGAGCGCGATTCCGGTCAGGAGCCACCAGCGCTTTTTGTCTGTTTCGACGCTCCGCAGGCCGAAGTAGGCGGTCCAGATCCAGAAGAGGCCGAGGGTTATGTTGTTGTTATACAAAGTGCTTTCAAAATGAAAGAAGTAATACGCCATCATCGAAAAGACCGCCAGGACCGCCCCCTTTGGAGGGAGATACCTGGAGCTCATCGCGCCGATCCCGGCCAGGGAAAAGAAGACGCAGATCTGCGAGGTCAGATACGGAGCGATCGCCGCCCGGCGGGTGAGTGTGTAGACGGCCTCTAGAAGCCAGCAGGTCAGCGCGCCGTGTTTCGGCGTGGCGAGGACCCAGTTCTGGCCGGTCAGAATCATCTCCATCACGTCGGGGCGGTAGTTTGCGATCACGAAGACCGGAGCGACGGCCCAGAAGAGGCTGAAGAGGAGCAGGACGCTCCAGTAACGGTCGGAAAGGGAAGGGACGGCAGACAGTTTCATGGCGCGGAAATTTTCTTTTCATCGGATTCCGGCGGGATGAGCGCGATCCCGACCGGGACATCTTTTTTCGCGAAACGTGATTTCGGCCTGACGGTGTACG
>ONWH01000323.1 GCA_900321495.1 uncultured Planctomycetota bacterium | reverse complement strand
CTCCGCTGGGCGCTGCGCGATCTCCTTTTCCGGAATTCCCTTTTTGCGGGCAGACCGCTTCTTTTTGTAAAGCGCGAACGGTTTGTCTGCCAGATGCTTCACGAGTATCTCTCGTACTTTTACCGCTATTCCGGAATCTGCGGCGGCGGGATTTTCCTGCTGAAAGAGCCCGGTTTTTCTTTTGAAACAGAGGATCTGACCGGCGGAAAGCTTCCGCTCGGCACGATCTCGACCATGAGCCTCTCCTACGACGCGAAGACGGTTTACTTCTCCTTCGCGGATCTCTCCAAGTTTACCGACGGAACCCAGCCGGTTAAGCTTTACGGCGCCGAATTCGGGGATTATTCCGCCGACTACGTCTCGAAGTTCATGAAGGAGGAGGAGGGGAAATTCCATCTTTTTAAGATGGATTTAACCACGCGCGAAATTACCCAGCTTACGACCGGTTGCGACGACGATCTTGACCCGGTCGAACTGCCGGACGGGGATATTGTGTTTCTGTCGACCCGGCGCGGCGGGTTTATCCGCTGCAACGGGGAGTGGGAACCGCTGGCGACGCATACGCTTCACCGCCTTGACGCCGACGGAAACGTCAGAACGCTTTCCTGGCACGAGACGAATGAATGGCAGCCTTCGATAACGCACGACGGCCGGATTATCTACTGCCGCTGGGACTATGTCGACCGGGACGCGGCGCGTCATCACGGGCTCTGGCTTTCGAATCCGGACGGTACCGGAGCGGTTTCGCTTTTCGGAAATTACACGGTCGACATCTGCGCCTTTTACCAACCGAAGGCGGTTCCCGGTTCGAACAAGATTCTGTTTGTCGCGGGCGCCCATCATCTTGATGTCGGCGGCCCGCTTGTTTTGCTCGACCCGCAGCTTGTCCGCTACGATCCCGAGAAATCCGAAGACACGCTCGACTGCATTCAGCGGCTGACTCCGGAGCTTCCGTTCCCCGAAACCGCCGAAGATACTCCTGAGTTCCGGTGCGACCAATACTATTTCAGCCCGTTTCCGCTTTCGGAAGATTTCTACCTGACCGCCTACAGCCACGATTCGCTCGGGGGAATGCTCTACGCGCACAAGCCGAACACGACCGGCAAGACAGGCCTTTATTACCGGGACCGGTTCGGCAATCTGGAACTGATGTTCGAGGACGATGTGTACTCGAGCCAATATCCGATTCCGCTGGCCGAAACTCCCGTTCCGCCGGTGATTCCGTCGTCTCTGCCCCAGGGGGATGAAAAGCCGGCCACCGGAACGTTCATGCTTTCCGACGTTTACGAATCGCTGACCCCCCTGCCGGAAGACCGGCCGATCAGAGAACTGCGCATTTTTCAACTCCTGCCGAAGTTTCCCGATCATCAGTCGAACAAGCCGTGGATAGGCTACGCGAACAGTCAGAACGCCCGTCTGCTGATCGGAACGGTACCGGTCGAAGAAGACGGTTCCGCCTATTTTACCGCTCCGGCGGAAAAACCGCTCTATTTCCAGGCCGTTGACGCGCAGGGGAAGGCGGTTCAGTCGATGCGGAGCGAAGTCTATCTCCAGCCGGGGGAGAACCGTGGATGCGTCGGCTGCCACGAACAGGCGCAGACGGTCGGCAAGAATGCCGCGGAGGTGTCGATTGCCTCGCGCCGCCGTCCTTCCGAGATCACGCCTCCTCCCGAGGATATGGCTCCGATTTCCTATCCGCGGCTGATCCAGCCGATTCTTGACCGGAGTTGCGTTTCCTGCCACAGCGGAGAGGAAGGGAATCCCCAGCCGAAACTTTCCGGCGCGGTTAACGGGATATTTACCGAATCCTACCACGGGCTTCGCGCCTATGTCCGGTATTACGAGTGGGGAGGTAACAATATCCGTTACATGTCGACCCTTCCGGGGATGTGCGGAGCTGATATGAGTCCGCTGACAAAAATCCTCGATGACGAAAATCACGGTGAAAAGATTTCCCTTTCCGACGGGGACCGACGGACGATTTACCTTTGGCTCGACGCGAACGCGCCTTTCTACGGTGTCTACGACCGCAGCGAACAGGCCAGACAGCTGCGGGGCGAAAAGGTTCCGCCGCCGGCCTTGCAGTGACCAGGACCGCCGTCCGGGGATTTCCCGCCCCGGGCGCGAGCGGAGGAGAAAAGTCCCCCGAAAATAAAAAAAGACCAACCCGGAACGGGTCGGTCGGAAGATGGGGTGAGCCGGCCTTTAAAAAGACCTGTTCGGCGATCGGCTTATTTGCCGAAGTAACGGTCCAAAAGTCCCTTGAACGCGGCGCCGTGACGCGCTTCGTCCTTTGCCATTTCATGAACTGTGTCGTGAACGGCGTCGTAGCCAAGCTGTTTGGCTTTCTTAGCGATCTCGAATTTCCCGGCACACGCCCCGGTTTCAGCGTCGACGCGCTTCTGGAGGTTCGTCTTGGTGCAGGGATCGACGACTTCACCCAGAAGTTCGGCGAACTTGGCGGCATGCTCGGCTTCTTCGAATGCGATCCGCTTGTAGGCTTCGGCGATTTCGGGGAACCCTTCACGGTCGGCCTGACGGCTCATCGCAAGGTACATGCCGACTTCGGTACATTCGCCCATGAAATTGGCACGGAGCCCCTCGACGATTTCCTCGTCTTCGACCACGCCGTCGCCGATCTTATGAACGGTGGCGTAGGTCGCTTCGCCTGAATCCTCTTTGATCTCTTCGAACTTCGAGGCGGGAGCCTTGCACTGAGGGCACTTTTCCGGAGGGGTGTCGCCTTCGTGGATGTAACCGCAGATCTTGCAGCGAAACTTCATAACAATGGTCCTTTCTTTACTTATGGAATACCCTCTCTCTGCGCGAATGCAGAGAGTGCGAAAAACGCCTGCTGCCGAAGGCCGGGCAAGGAACAGACCGGCCGCGCCGGCCGAAACCGGTTTGAAAACGCTGCACTCAGAAGGAGAGGAAGCGGAAAACTCTTCCGCCGAAGGCGCAACCGCCCCGGCCGGCGTGCAGCTTGCCGAACCGAAGGAGGAACTCTTTCTTGCGCGGATTGCGGAAGATTCCCGGAAAAACTAAGAGAGATAATCTTACGAAATCACCCTTATTCTATCTGTTTTTTCCCTTTTTGTAAAGGGGTAAGACGTCAAAATGACTCGGCGTCGGTCGGAAAGTCCCCCTGGCGGACGTCCCGGGCGAACGCCTGTACCGCCTCGGTAATGATGCCCCCCAGATTGACGTAGGTGCGGGCATGTTTCGGCGCGGCATTTTCGGGGAGATGATAGCCCAGTAGGTCATGGAAAACAAGAACCTGTCCGTCGCATCCTTTCCCCGCGCCGATTCCGATCGTCGGGATTCCGAGCCGGGCGGTCTGCCGTGCGGCGATTTCGTGGGGAACACATTCAAGGACGGCCGAAAAGGCGCCGCTTTCCTGAACGGCGGCCAGGTCGCGTTCGAGAGAGGTCTCGTCCCGCTGAACCTTGTAGCCGCCCAGTTTGCGGATTTCCTGCGGCATCAGACCGCAATGCCCCATGACGGGGATGCCGGCATCGGTGACCGCACGGACGACATCGGCACGCTTTTCACCCCCCTCGATCTTCACCGCTCCGGCGCCGCTCTGTTTGAGTATCTCGGCGCAGGCGCGGACAGCGTCGTCCGGTCCCAGCTGCGCGTAAGGGAAGGGGAGATCGGCCACCACAAGCGCGCGGCGCGCCGCGCGCACGACCAGCTCGGTGTGATAAATCATCTCGTCGAGGGTGACCGAAAGGGTGTTTTTTTTCCCCTGAGTTACCGTGCCGAGACTGTCGCCGACCAGAATGACATCGATTCCCGCCGCGTCAAGCAGTTCGGCGGAAGGGAAGTCGTAGGCGGTCATCATGACGATTTTGACGCCGCTTTCTTTCATCTTCCTCAGGGTATTCGGGGTTACGCGTTTGGACGTTTGGGACATGTCGGTGATCCTTCAAACTACAGGGGAATCAAACACCGCCGAAGCGTCCCTTCATTATACATCAAAAGCGTTTTTTTAAAATGAGAGGAACGATTCCTCTTTACTTTTTTTTCGGCAGACAGCATAATATCGGAAATCCGAAGGAGACTTTCTGCGGAAAGGGTGTTTTTCCGCTTCCGGCTCCCCTTTGGGGATTCCTCCGGCCAAAAATTTTCACCGAAGATACCGCTGAACAGAAGTGAGATGATGAACGAACCGATTCGCTCTTTTCAGGTCGATCAGTTAAAAGTTGAAGTCTATCCCGACAGGCAGAGGCTCGGCGCCGCCGCGGGACGCCGCGCCGCCGAGAAGATCCGTGCGGCGCTCGCCGCACAGGATGAGGTCCGCGTGATCTTTGCCGCCGCGCCCAGCCAGAACGAAACTTTGGAGACACTCTCCCAGGCGCCCGGTATCGACTGGAGCCGTGTGGTCGGGCTGCACATGGACGAGTATATCGGTCTGGCGCCCGATTCGCCGCAGCGTTTTTCACGTTACCTGTACGACCACCTGGTCAGCAAGGTTTCGTTTAAGAATTTCCTCTACCTGGACGATACCCGTCTGGCGCTCGGACCGGAAGATATCATCAAACGCTATACCGAGATCCTTTCGGCCGCTCCGGTCGACCTGGTCTGCATGGGGATCGGCGAAAACGGGCATATCGCCTTTAATGACCCGCCGGTCGATTTCAGCGATCCGCGCCTTGTCAAAGTGGTCGACCTGGACGATGTCTGCCGCCAGCAGCAGGTGAACGACGGCTGTTTTCCCGAATTCGGCGCGGTGCCGAAACAGGCGGTTTCGCTGAGTGTGACCGCACTGATGAACGCGAAATCGCTCGTCTGTGCCGTTCCCGCCGCCACAAAACGCGCGGCTGTCATGCGGACCGTCTCGGGCGGCATTTCCGGGGAATGTCCGGCGACCGTGCTGCGCCGTCATGCCGACGCGGTCCTCTACGCTGATGCCGATTCCTTCGATCTTGACCGGTGAAAGGTCCGGCGATTGGTTTTACAGATAAGAAAAGGCAGAAATGAAAGATTCAAAACAAGTGCTGTTTCAGCGGCTCGTTGAGGGCCGGCGTATCGAATCCGGAAATCCGGCGGATATCTGGCCCGATTGGCGGGGGAAGGACGAGTCGTGGCTTTTCATGTCGCCTCACGATGACGATATCGTCTGCGGATGCGGTCTGACATTCCTTTCGGCACTGAAGATCGGCGTGAAGACTTCTGCCGGCGTGGTGACGAACGGAAAGATGGGCTACTGCCGCCCCGAACAGAAAGAGACAATCGCCGCGATCCGGCGTGAGGAGTGCGCCGCCTCGTTCAAGATGCTCGGCCTCCCCGAAGAGAATCTCCATTTTCTCCACTACGACGACGGGAACCTGAACCGTCAGGCCGGTCGCCGGTTCGACGATTCCGATGCGCCGTATGTCATTGCCGGTGCGTCGGGGCTCCAGAACTCGTTTGTCTGGCTTCTCCGCAAGGTCAGGCCGACCCGCCTCTTCCTCCCGTCGGTGACCGATCTGCATCCTGATCACAAGTTCACGAACACCGAAATGATGATCAGCATCTTCCACGCCCAGGGGGGGATCTGGCCCGAGCTGGGGGAACCGATCGCCGAAATTCCGCACCTTTACGAATATGCGACGTACAGCAATCTGCTGACGCCCCCCTCGATCCGCGTCTGTGTGCCGGACGAAATGTTGGAGCTGAAACTCAACTCGATCTACGCCTACAAGAGTCAGGAGCAGATCGAACTGACGATCGAAATGCAGCGGCGCGGCGGAACGAAAGAGTATCTGCGCGAAGTTCGTTTCGACCTGTTTGAACCGGAAAAGTGCGCCCCTCTTTTTGAATAACACGCCATGAAAAAGAACGTCTGTTATTTCGGCGACGACGCGATTGGCGGCGCCGCCAGTTACCTTTCCGGCGTCATGTCGCATTACGGGATTTCCTACGACCGCGTTGACAGCGGATTTGCGCCGAAACCTTCGTTTTTCGAAACCGACTACGACCTCTATATTTTGAGCGACTATCCCCGAAGCACGCTTGACGGCACCTCGGTTCTCGATCATATCGTCCGTGCGGTAACCGAGAAGGGAAGCGGGCTTCTGATGATCGGCGGCTGGGAGAGTTTTTACGGTCGGCTCGGCGAGTACCACAATACGCCGGTCGCTTCGATCCTGCCGGTGACGATGGAAAAGAAGGATGACCGGCGGAACTATCCGGTTTCGGTCCTTCTGCACCCCTGCGCGGAACATTCGATAACCGCCGGTCTGCCGTGGGAGACTCCTCCGGGAATCGGCGGATTCAACGCGTTTAAAGTGAAAAAAGACGCCAAGCTCCTTCTGGAAGGGATCCGGTTCAACCTGACCCTTCATGACGATTCGGATATCCCCCCCCGTTCGCCTCATTTCGCCTCACTTCGGCTTCCCGGCCCGGCGATGGCGGTCCTTTCGGTTTCGGTTGCCGAGACGGTTCCTCTTCTGGCGGTTGGTCAGGCGGGTGAAGGGCGGGTTGCTGCGTTTGCCTCGGACGCCGCGCCCCATTGGGTCGGCGGGTTCGTCGACTGGGGGACAAGGCGGATTCATCAGAAGATCGGCGAAGGTTTCATCGAAGTCGGTGAGGATTACGCCCGCTTCTGGAACAACCTCGTCCGCTGGACCGCGAAACTCGACTAGGCCGGCGACACAGGCGGACCTGATCGGACGGCG
>ONWH01000162.1 GCA_900321495.1 uncultured Planctomycetota bacterium | reverse complement strand
TGAACCGGAAATCCACCGGCTGGAGGCCGGTGGCGCGCGGGGAAGGAGAGGAGAGCGGGAGTGCGGGAAGGCGCTTCGCTGTTCCCGGGGAGGCAATTTAATCAGAGATATTTGTCGAGAAATTCTGTCATTGTCAGTATTTTTGGATTTTGAATATCCAACACAAGAAAATCTCTGTCGCCTGTTATGAACAGGTCTACATCTTCCAAAATGGCGGTTGCCAGTATAGGAGAATCCTTCCTGTCACGCATAGAGGGAAAATCACCTGAATCAATTCTTTTCGGCGTGAGCGACAGATCAAACGGTAATTCAACGAAGAATTTCTCAAGCGCATCTTTCCTTGATGAGAATTTTCGTTCGACAACAAGCCGAAGTTCCTCGATCACATAATCACAAAGTATAATCCTGTGTTCGTTGGAAAGTACACGGATCAAATTATGGGTTTGTGCCGAGGGAAAGAATATCGCGGATACAAGAATGTTGGTATCCAGCATTATCCTCATGTCAATGCCCTCGGATTTCTTTTCTGATTTCCTTCATGTAATCCTGCATCTCGTCCTCAGTGTTAAAACCCGCTTCGGCTGCGGCACCTTCAAAGGCCTTTTCTACCCTTGAAAAGGCAATAAGAGCCGCATTGTCGAAGTAGAACCTGCCGTTCTCTTCGGAAATGACGATCTTATCGCCGCTTTTAAGACGGAGCGCCTTTCGAACGGATATCGGAACGGTGATCTGCCCCTTGCTTGAAATCTTGGCTATTTCCATAGCGGTATCTCCTTGAAATTCTTTACTTTCTTTGTTTTTCAAGTATAAGGTTTTCCACCGATTTTGTCAATGGGGCAGCGGCCCGAAGCCCGGGTTGGCAGTTATCGGCTCCCGGCTGCGCGGTCGCAGGAGCTTGGTGGAGGAGCGTGGCGGAAGAGATCGGGAGTAATCGCGCTGGGGTGGTGCGTGGGGAAGGGCGTGGCGTGAAAGTCGTTGCTCGGGGTTGGTCTTACCCCCACTTGTAGAGTGGGGGGCTCCCTCCCCGCCGCGTGGCGTGTGGGCTCGGGAATAGAGGCCTGTAACCTGATCCAGCGGACAGGCGAAATAGAACAGTAATCTGGGTTTGGTCATTGGCGGCCGTTTTTGCTCGCGGACTCTTCGTTTTTGTGCATGGCGCCGTCGGCGGTCTGGCAGAATCGGACCGAAAAGTTCTCTTTCAGGTGGGGGAACGTTTTGACGTAACCGGCGGTGATCCGCTCGGCGATCTCCTCTTTCGCCGCGGGGTCGACCAGCGCCATGCAGCATCCCTTGAACCCCGCGCCGCTGAACCGTCCGCCGTAGATGCCCGGCGTTTCGCGCATCAGGTCGTAGATCCGTTTCAGCTCGTCGGAACCGGTCTCGTACTGGCTGATCGAACTGGCGCCGCTTTCGAAGATCAGTTCGCCGAACTCTTTTAGGTCGCCGGCGCGCCACGCTTCGACCCCCTTCTGAACGCGATCGAATTCGGAGTAGTAGTGATCGGCGCGCTTGCGCCAGTTTTCGGGAAGCCGGTCGCGGTATTCGCGGTAGACTTCGACCGGAACGTCGCGCAGACGGGTCTCGCTGAAACTGCCGTATTCCATGCCCGACCATCCTTTCAGCGCGTAGGCGGCGGCTTTCAGCTCGTCGACCCGCACGTTGAACGCCGAACCGGTCAGGGAACGCTCGATCCCGCTGAAGAAAACCGCGATTTCGAACGGCGGCATCTTTTTCGGTTTCGGGATCAGATCGTAGGTTTCGTCCCGTGTGTCGAGGAAGAGGAGCCTGTTCTTCCGCGAATAGACTTCGCAGCTTTGGTCGAGAATGCCGACCTGGACCCCGACGTATTCGGTTTCCGCCTCGAACGCCACGCCGATCAGCTCGCGGGGCGAAAGGGTTAAACCGTTGACCCGGCAGAGAGCTGTCAGGAACGAAATGATCAGCGCCGCCGACGACGAAAGCCCACCGACCGGCAGCGAGCCTTCAAAGACGCCGGTCACACATTCTTTCAGGCTGTAGCGCGCGCTGAGCGAACGGACCGCGCCGCGCAGATAGTCTCCCCAGTTTCCGCGCCGCGGCGGAACGTGCGAAAGGGAAAACTTCATCGTGCCGGGGAAGTTGAGACTTTCGAGCCGGAACGTTTCGGAAGGGCTGTAGTGAAAAGTGATTCCCCTGTCGATTGCGAACCCGGTGATCAGCCCGTGCTGGTGGTCAACGTGCGCGCCGAGCGGGCAGACACGGTTGGGGCAGAAGCTCGAAAGCGTGAAGTCGGACGGGGTCAGCATTGGGGTATCCCTTGAACCGGGGGGAATGCGGAAGCGGCTCACGCAGCTCGGTGAGCCGCCCCTATTATACCCGAAACCCGAAACGCGGGGAAAGGGAGACTGGACATCTGAAAAAATAACCACTATAATTTTTACGGAGTGTCGGGATTTCCGGGGCGCTTTCAGGCGCCGGTTTCATCATTTCAAGGTTTAAGGGTTATTATCCATGCGATATCTTGTTACCGGTACCGCCGGGTTTATCGGATTTCATCTGGCCAGGCTCCTGCTGGAACGGGGGGAGGAAGTCTACGGCTACGACTGCGTCAACGACTACTACAATCCGCTTCTGAAAGAGGCGCGTCTGGCGGTTCTGTCGAAATACCCGAACTACCGGTTCGCACGGAAGAATCTCTGCGATGCCGAATCGGTCGGCGCCGTCTTTGACGAATTCCGGCCGGAAGTCGCCGTGAACCTGGCGGCTCAGGCGGGGGTCCGCTATTCCCTTGAAAATCCGCAGGCCTATATCGACTCGAATATTACCGGGTTTCTCAATATCCTCGAGGCGTGCCGCCATCATCCGGTGCGGCATCTGGTCTACGCGTCGAGTTCGTCGGTCTACGGGAATCGGGAGAAGACTCCGTTTTCCGAGTCGGAGCCGGTCGACGAGCCGATTTCGCTCTACGCCGCCACGAAAAAGTCGAACGAGCTGCTCGCGCATACCTATGCGCATCTTTTCGGGGTGCCGGCGACGGGTCTGCGCTTCTTCTCGGTCTACGGGCCGTGGGGCCGGCCCGATATGGCGGCGTTCATCTTCGCCAAACGGATCTGGGCGGGAGAGCCGATTCCCGTCTTTAACGAAGGGAACCTGTACCGCGATTTCACCTATGTCGACGATATCGTTCACGGTGTCGACAGTGTGCTGAATACGCCTCCGAAGCCGAACGCGAAAGGTGTCCGGCATAAGGTCTACAATATCGGGAACCACCGGCCGGAAATCCTCTCGCGGTTCATTGAGGTCCTCGAAGAGAAACTCGGCAGGAATGCGAAGATTGAATATCTGCCCCTCCAGCCGGGCGACGTTCTGCGCACCTGCGCCGATATCACCGAAATCAACCGCGATTTCGGTTTCGTGCCGAAAACAACCATCGACATCGGGCTCGAAAAGTTCGCCGACTGGTTCAAGGCCGAAGGGTTCAAATACTGAAAGAGGGTGCGGGAGGCGCTGAAAAGCCGGAGCATTTTCGTTTGAGAAAAGAAGGATGGGGTTCTTGACATTCGCTCCCTTTTGGCTAATCTAAAGTACAACTTTAGATTAGCCAAAAGGGAGCCGTCTTATGTACTCCATTAAACGCGCGATTGAGTCCGTTGTTGCCCGGCGGGCAAGGCAGAGCAAGGCGATTCTTTTGACCGGGCCCCGGCAGGTGGGGAAGTCCACGCTTTTCAGGCACCTGTTTCGTGATGTGAACCAGGTGACCTTCGATGACGATCTGGTTCTTGTGCAGGCCTTGGAAGATGCCGGTCTTTTTATGCTGAATAACCCGGCGCCGCTGATGATCGATGAAGTTCAGAAGTGCCCCCCGATCTTCAACAGGCTGAAAATTGTCCTCGATAACACCGAGAAGCTCTCCAATTTTTTTCTGGCGGGCTCGCAGAAACTGCAGTTGATGGAGAATGTCAGCGATTCTCTCGCCGGACGTATCTCCGTGGTGGAACTGGACGGGCTCTCGTTGCGGGAGATCAACCGCGTCGAGTTCAACCGGCATTTTGTCCCTTCGCCCGACTACCTGTCCGCCCGTGAAAAAGAATTCAAACCGTATGCCGGTGATATCTGGCTGACCGTACACCGCGGCGGTTTCCCCGAGCTGTACGCAAATCCTGAACGGGAATGGATCGATTACTATCAGTCGTATGTGAAGACCTACCTGGAACGGGATGTGAACCGTCTGATTAAGGCGAAAAACCATATGACTTTCGTGAAGTTTATGACCGCCGTTGCCGCGCGGACGGGACGGTTGATCAATTACGCGAATATCGCTTCGGAGCTGGGCATTTCGGAAGTGACGGTTAAGGAGTGGATTTCCATTCTTGAAAAGAGCGGTCTTGTCTATATTCTCAAGCCTTTTACGTCCAACTCGCTCAGCCGCGCCATTAAGACGCCGAAGCTGTATTTTCGGGATACCGGTCTCTGCTGCTATCTGACCCGCTGGCTGACGCCGGATACGCTAAAAAACGGCGCCATGGCCGGATCGATGTTCGAAACTTTTGTGATAAGCGAAATATTGAAGTCTTATGCCAACGAGGGCCTGGATTACGATTTCGCTGTGTATTATTACAACGGGAAAGATAAGAAAAAGCGCCGTGACGACGGCGGAACAACGGAGGCGGACGGGGAAATCGACCTGATTGTCCAGGAGGACGGAATTCTCTATCCCGTAGAGATCAAGATGTCCACGTTACCCAAAGCGGCGATGGCTTCCGTGTTTGATGTGCTCGACGGTGTACCGGATAAAAAACGCGGAATGGGCGCCATCGTCTGCCTGACGGATCGGAAGCTCTACCTGCGCGAGAACCTGGTCGCGCTTCCCTTGGAGTATATTTGATCGGGGACGCCCAACGGCGAACAAGAGCGATTTTTCGATTTTGCCCACTCCGGCAAGTCAAAAAATCCCTTAAAATAAAATAAGGGATTTTTGTGAAAATTACCCTGTTTCGGAGTCACTTCGGCAAGTTAAAACGCGGCGGACGGGAGCAACCTCGCTCCTGTCCGCCGCGTTTTAACTTGTATGGCCGGATTCGGCGCTACTGCATTTCCGGGCCTTCGATCTCTTCGCCCCGCTGCTGGCGCGCCTGGTCCTCCGGCTTGAACGTGCCGTAGAAGAGAGCGTTGCCGCCGTCGATCCAGGTGTTGAGACGGTCGCGGTCGTCGTCGGTCAGTTCGGCTTCGTGATGGCCTTCTTCCAGCATTTTGATCAGTTTGCTTTGGCGCGTGCCGAACAGATAGGGGGTTGTGAGCGGCTCGCTGTTCCCGTCGGGCGCGCCCCAGTAGGTGAAGCTGACGTAGGGGATCAGCGCGTTATACGACTTGCTGAACCGGCCGTCGGGCGTGCCGGTGAGACTGATGCCGCCCGCCGGGTCGTCGTCTCCGTGGCAGTCGGTGCAGAGCCGGTCGAGAACCGGCTGGACGAGAATCGGATAGGAGAGCGGTTTCGAGCCGCTCGGGCCGGGAATGAGCCGCTGCGGTTCGGTTTTGCGCGAGGCGATGGTCGCCGCGGGCGTCGCGGGAACCGCCGCCAGACGGTCTTCATGGCAGCCGGTGCAGCTGACCGTCTCGCCCGGCTGGCCGTAAATCAGGCTCCGCATTCCCTGAACCATCTGACCGTCTTCGCCGAGCGCCTGAATGAGGAACGGCGTCCGCGCCGGAACGACGAACTGGGCCGAGCCGTCCTCCTCGACGGGGACGGTGCCGAGAACCTGTTTGCCGGGCGAGGCGTTCGCCGCGCCGACCATCGGGCTGTTCGCGTGCGGCGTCGTCTTCGGCAGAACCTGGACGATCCGAAGCGACTTGATCTTTTCGGGGATATCGAAAGGCCAGGATTCGTAGACGTTCTGAATGAAGAACTGGGCGGGCTTGAGCGAACCGTCCGGTTCGGCCGGTTCGGGAAGGGTCGAGATGTATTTCGGCTGCGCGGGACGCGGCGCGAGCGGCATGGCCCAGACGCTCGAGATGTTCGGGTCGCGGTAGACCAGCTCGCGGGTACCGAACGCGTCGCAGAAGTAGATGCCGAACTGGTTCGGGATGTTCGAGCCGATCTCGCCGATCAGCGTGTCGAACGAATAGGACGCGATGAAATACGTTTCGGAAAGGGGGAAGGGGGCCTTAAAGACGTGAACGGGCCAGCGGCGCTGCTCTTCGGGCTGGTCGGTCACGCGGTCGGCGGGCCGGTCGGACCGGTTCGCGTCCCAGCCGCCGGAATAGACTTCATCGAAGCGGTTGAAGTCGGTTCCCTGTCTGCCGTAGGGAAGAGGAACTTCGCCTTCGGGATAGAGAACCTCGGGGGTGAGCCGGGTCACGGCTTCGGGGCCGTCGACGCCGCGGGAGTTATCGAGCAGCATGACCGAGCCGGCGCTCATCCCGTGATGGGGGCCGCCGATCGCCATGATTTTGCTCGAACCGGGGATCGATTTCGGTTCCCAGACGCCGTTCGGATTGAATGTGTTGTTTCCGTAATAGATGCGGACGTCGGTGCCGTCGGGCCGGGTGGTCCAGAGGTTCTGATAGTAGACCGCGTCGCGGTCGACGTAGTCCCAGCGTGTGTAGATGACGCGCCCGTCGTTCATCACGTCGGGAGTCCATTCGTGGGTTTCGTGGACCGAAATGGGGTGCGGGTCGGAACCGTCGGCGCCGGCCACCGCCAGAGTGAATACGGGGCAGGGGCCCATGCCGCAGCGGTGGAATCCGCCGCGCCGGGTCGACGAGAAAATGATTTTGCCGTCGGGAAGCTCGCGCGGGGCGAAGTCGTCGAAACCGCCGTCTGTGAGCTGAACGGGATCGGAACCGTCGGCGTTCATGCGCCAGATGTGCTGATACTGGCGGCCCCAGGTATCGGGGAAGGACCATTTGTCGGGCGCGCGTTCGGCGGCGCAGAAGGAGAAGAGAATCGACTTGCCGTCATACGAAACCGAAGGATAGAGAAAACCTCCGTTCGGGAATCCGGCGGTGAGGCAGCGGACGTTCATCGATTTGCCCGGCTCGTCGAGGACGAAAATGCCGCCCCCCGGACGCGTT
>ONWH01000052.1 GCA_900321495.1 uncultured Planctomycetota bacterium | reverse complement strand
TTCCCCCCCTCGTGCGAGGCGACCTGCGCGCGGAGACGCGCCAGCTCGGTCCGGCGCCGGGCGAGGGCATCCGGGTCGGTCAGCCAGGCGGTCAGCCAGGCGGCGGCGTCGGCCGAACGGTCGCGCCCGGTCAGGAGTTCCGGGAAGAGCATCACCTCCCGCTGCCGCGGAGTCGGTTCGGCGGGAGCGCGGCTCCCCTCACAGAAGATCGATTCCCCTTCGGCCGCATCGGCGGCCAGAAGGTTGACCAGCGAAATGTATTTCACGCGCCGGAAGAAGCGCGAGAACCAGAGCGCGAACCGGCCGACCCGGTAGTAGATGACCGCCGGTTTGGCGAGCGCCAGGAGCTCGATCGAAACCGAGCCGGAAACCGAAAGGGCGCAGACGCCGGCGGCGATCAGCTCGCGGGTCCGCCCGGCGTAGACGGGAAAGTCGGCGTCCTCGCGCCGAAGGATTTCGCGGATCAGGGGGATCTGCGCGGAGCGGTACGCCGCGACGATCGGCCGGAGCCCCGGCACGCGGTCCCGGACAAGACGCGCGGCGCGCGCCATTTCGGGAAGGTTGGCGGCGATTTCCGACCGGCGCGAGCCGGGCAGAAGGGTCAGGATCGGTTCGGCGGGAAGGGGACACGGCGCGAATTCGGCCGGCGGCGCCGGTTCGGCCTCGGCGCCGAGCGACGCGATGAACCCGCGGTCGGGCGGCTCGGCGTTCATCTCGTCGAAAAACGGATGGGGAACCGCGACCGTTTCGACCCCGCGGGAGCTGAACCATTTCTGCTCGAACGGGAGCGGCGAAATGACGAAATCGACGTCGCGCCGCGTCTTTTCGATCCGCCCCTGCGCCCACGCCCAGATCTGCGGCGGGACGAAGAAGCAGACCGGAATCCCCTCGGCTTTCGCGTGTTTCGCCAGCCGGTAGTTGAATCCGGGATAGTCGACCAGGATCAGCATGTCCGGCCTGTCGCGCCGGAACGTTTCGCGCGCCCTTTTCAGCAGACGGGCGAAGAGGGGAATGTTCAGGATCGCCTGCAGAAACCACATGACCGCCAGGCTTGTCAGGTCATACTCGATCCGGCATCCGGCTTTTTTCATTTCCGGACCGCCGAATCCGAGAAAATCGGCGTCCGGGAACCGGCGTTTCAGTTCCCGGATCAGCCCGGCGGCATGCTGGTCTCCGCTCGGTTCCCCGGCGGAAATGTAAAAGAAGGGACGCGTCATCCGTTCAGAGTTTCGAGGTGAACTTCCAGACGCCGCTGCCGATTTCGAACTCGACCCGGCCGTCGGTTTCGGTGCCCTGAAGCCCGGCATCCCCGCCGGCGGCGTTCTCGACGCGGACCGACGCGGGATCGGAGGTCGGCACACTGGCGGTCGCCGAGGCGTTGACCGGAACCAGAACGGTCCAGGTGAAGACGCCGTTTTCGGCCGTCCACGCCGAGGCGATCCGTCCGCGGATCGAGTCATACGCCGCGTCGACCATGGTCAGATCGCCGACGACGTGCGGGGCCATCAGGATGTGCTTAAAGCCCGGATTGGCGCTGTCGGCCTTGATTCCCGCCAGGTACTCGTAGTACCAGATCGCCAGGTCGCCGACGAGCATGACGTGGTTGCCGCTGTTCATCGCCGGGTCGGCGGTGTCGCCGTTCCAGAGCTCCCAGACGGTGGTGGCGCCCTTTTCGACCATGTAGCCCCAGCTCGGATAGGTGGTGTTCGTCGTGAAAGTGTACGCCAGGTCGTCCCGGCCCCCCGCCGAGAGGACGCGGTTGATCCACTGCCCGCCGATCAGGCCGGTGCCGATATGCCGGTCGGTCACGTTTTCGATGTTGTTGACCAGCGTGGCGAAGACTTTCGGCTCGTCCCCGTCGGGAACCAGGCCGAACGCCAGGGGGAGAGCGGACGAGGTCTGCGTGCCGTTGTCATATTTTCCCTCGGCAGCGTTGTAATACACATTGTTGAACGCGGTTTTGGCCGCTTCGGCGCGCCCGCGCAGCTCGGCGGCGTCGTCCGTCCTGCCGAGCATGTCGGCGAACTGCGCCGAAAGCTCCAGGTCCTTGAAGTAATACGAAGTGGCCAGAAGCCCCTGGTTCGTCCTCCGGGCGGCGTCTTCGGAATGGATCAGTTCGGGCCGTTCGGGCGGAACGCACCAGTCGCCGTAGTTGTCCTTGTCGACCGTGCCGTCCGGCTTGATGAACGTCGCGATGTGGTCGAGCCATTTTTTGCGCGAGTCGAAATGTTTGGCGATCGCGCTCGTATCGCCGTACATGAGCCAGATCGATTCGGGAACCAGGAACTGAGCGCTCGGCCAGGTCACGTTGGTGTTGTAGAGCGGCCAGTAGTTCGGCGCGACGTCCGAGACGTTCCCGTCGTCACGCTGGCTGTCTTCGATGTCCTGCATCCATTTGCGGTAGAGCGTGATGTTGTCGAAGAGGAACATCTCCCCTTTCGATTCGGCGGCGCGGTCCCCCTGCCACCCCTGCCGCTCGTCGCGCTGCGGGCAGTCGGTCGGCATGCTCAGGTAATTCCCCCGCGTCCCCCAGAAGATGTTGTGGTAGATTCTGTTGATGATCTCGCAGGAGGTCCGGAACCGTCCGACCGGCGCCAGGTCGGTCCCGACGACGCAGCCGGTGAAGTCGTCGAGCGTCGGCCGCCCGGGATACCCCTCGATCTTGAGGTAGCGGAACCCGTGATAGGTGAACCGCGGCCGGTAGTACTGCGGCGCGCCGCCGGAATCGCGGAGTGTGTAAATGTCGCGCGCCTTGGCGTAGCGCAGGTTGGCGGTATAGAGATCGCCGGCGTTTTCGCCGTCCGGAATCAGCGTCTCGGCATGGCGGAGCGTGACCTCGGTTCCGGCGGGTCCGGCAACCTTCATCCAGACCCAGCCGACGAAGTTCTGACCGAAATCGACGATATACACGTTCGGCTTATATTCGCTGATCGAGACGGGACGGATCAGATCGTTCACCCGCATCGGGGGCATCATCTGCGCGACGAGTTTTCCGGCGGGAGCTTCAAGGACTTCGACCGCGTCGGGCGTCGGCACCGCGTAGGAGACCAGTTCCGACTCTTCCAGGAAATAGTCGCCGTCCGGATCGGCGGCGGCCTGTTCCAGCGTGAGCGCGCGGCGCATGTCGCAAATTTCGCCGTCGAAATCGTTGTTCCCCTGAATCGGGCCGTCGGCCGACATCTTCCACGACTCGTCGCTGACGACCAGGTCACTCGAGCCGTCGGCGTATTCGACGACCATCTGGAACAGGAGGCGCGGCGCCCTGTCGGCCCTCGGCTCGCGCGGCGCGTAGTAGCGGCCGTTCCCCAGGATGACGCCGACCGGATAATCGACCGCCTCGACCTCGTCGGGGTTTTCAGCCTCGAACGCGCCGCTCTGCACGCGGGTCATCAGGTCGGTGACGTCGAATGTGTTATATGCCACGCGCTTCTCGAAATCGGTGTAGATCGGATCGAGGACGTGGTCGCCGACCTTTTCGCCGGCAATGTAAAGTTCGTTATAGCCGAGCCCGGCAATATACGCCGTGGCGCGGAGGATCGGTTTGCGCGTCGGCGAGGCGACGGAGGCCTTTTTCGAGAGGTAGCGGGCGGGAAGGTCCGGTTTCGCTTCCGACTCGGATTTGCCGATCCATTTCCCCTTCCACGGGTTCGGGTCGGCGTCGGTCGGCCAGAGCCCGGTCGAGAATGTGCTCGTGATCGTGTCGGTCAGGGTGCCGTCCTCGTTCCAGACGGTTAGGTCGATCAGATACGCCGTTCCGGGAGCCAGATCGGCGCCGGTGTACGGAACGAAGGTCTGCTGGTCGCTTTCGACCTTGCCGGAGGTCCAGAGTATTTCGTCCCCGGCCGGAGAATTGCGCAGGACGAGCTGGTACGCCGACTGCGTCTGGTTGTTGACCGCGTCCGCGCCGTCCGCCGCGACCGGGGCCTGATACCGCCATCCGAAGTGAGGGCGCGGATCGTCGATCCCCTGCGGGGCGGGAAGCTCGTCGACTGTGAACGAATCGATCGCGAACAGAACCGCGCTTTCGCCGGTTTCGGCCGCGGACGATGTTCCGCAAAAGGCGCAGAAGACGCCGAAAGTCAGCAGCGCGCCGAGCGCGAGCCGTGTGAAAAACGTACTTTTCATGGGGTAATCGTTCCTTCTCTCTGGGGTGAACTTCTTTATAAACGTTTGTAAACGGCTTTTTCCCGGTCGGAACAGTCCGCCTGCGGAGTCCCTCCGCCGCCGGGCCTTCTCCGTCTTAACCGCGGGGCGGGGAAAGACTTCGTCACTCCCGGAAGAAGAGAGGAAAGATCGGTTCCGACCGGCAAAAGGACAAGCCGATTCTACCACCGCGCCGCCGCCGGGGCAAGCCGATTGGGGGGGACGGCGAAAAAATATTTTGCCCCGTGCCGATTTTCGTTGACTTTCGGCGGGGCAAGACGTAAAATCAAGAGTGAGGAGTTCAGACGGATTCGGTCCTTCTTTTCGCCCCCGGCGGCACGCGCGCCGGGCGGGCCGGACGCGTCGGCCCGGCGCGCGTGCCGCTTTCGGTTTTCCGCTGCCGCGGCAGATACCGTTTTCAGACTGAGGTTAAAAATGTCCGACGATCATATAACTGACCGGAACCAGGTTCTTTTCGACGCCGCCGCTGAAGGGGACGAGGCGCGGGTGCGCCTTTTGGTCGAAGAGGGGGCCGATCCGGGCTACCGCACCAAAACCGGATGGAGCGTTCTGCACAACGCCGCGCGCGCCTGCGGGGCGGAGACGCTCCGGCTGCTGGTTGAACACGGCGCTCCGGCCGATCTGCGCGACCAGAACGACTGGTCGGCTCTCCACTGTGCCGCCGCCGCGGGCCGCCTCGATTCAATCGTCTATCTTGCCGATGATCTGAAACTCGACGTCGGCGCCGCGGACAAGAACGGCTGGACGGTTCTCCACAGCGCCGCGAGTGCCGGTTCGCTCGAAGCTGTCAACGCGCTTATCACGCGCGGCGCCTTTCCGCCGGTTGTTGACAACGACGGCATCTCGATTCTCCACTGCGCCGCCGGGAGCGGGAACGTCGAGCTGGTCCAGTACCTGATTGAAACGCGCAAACTCGATCCCGCCGCGGTGACCCACGACGGCGAGACGGTTCTCCATAAGGCGGTCCGCGGAAGCCACCTTGAAATGGTCCGCTACCTGCTCGACCATCAGCCGGAGGCGGGGAACGTCAACGACGTCTTCTGGACGGCGCTCTGCCTGGGGACCTCGCAGGATGTCACCGCGCTGGACGAAAACGGCGAACCCGCCGCGGAACGTTCGTTCGATTCGGATACCCACTACAAAATCATCAACTTCCTGATCTCCCGGGGCGGGGATATCAACGCCGTCGGGCCGAAGGGGCGGTCGCTCCTGCACCGCGCGATCATCTCGCGCCGCTGGAAGGTCGTGCGGTTCCTGGTCGAACGGGGCGCCGACCTGACCCTGCGGGACGATCACGGTCGCACGCCTCTCTTCCTGGCCGCGCGCCGGGGGAAACAGGCGGTCGTGCGCCGGCTTTTGAGCCGCGGCGCGTCGATCGCCGACCGCGACACGTACGGCCAGACGGTCCTGCACGCCGCCGCGAAGAGCGGGAAGCTTGAGCCGGTCCGCGCGATCGTCGAGCAGGGGGCCGATATCAACGCGCGGGACAGCCGCCGCCACACACCCCTGCATTACGCGGTCAGGCGGGGGACCGCGGCGCTGGTTCAGTTCCTGACAGGCCATAACGCCGAGGTCAACGCCAAAGACGTCAACGACCGGACCCCGCTGCATTACGCCGCCAACTTCAAAAAGTGGCGGTCGCTCCGGCTTCTCGCCGGGCTGGGCGCCGACCTGAATGTCCGCGACCGCAGCGGCGATACGCCGCTGGTGATCGCCGCCCGCGCCCGGAAATGGTCCGTGGTGAAATACATGGTCGGGCTCGGCGCTTCGGTCACCGCCGCCGACGCGGACGGGCAGACGGTTCTTCACGCCGCCGCCGAGACGGGGAACCTGGGGATTGTCCGCTACCTGGTCAGCCGGGGCGCCGACGTCAACGCCAAGACGAACCGCGGCTGGACGGTTCTGCGCTGCGCCGCCGTCGGCGGGAATGTCGATCTGGTCCGCTACCTGGTCCAGCGCGGCGCCGACCCGAACACGGTCGACGAAAAGGGGGAGACGGTCCTCCACCGCGCCGCGCAGACGGGGAACTTCGACCTGGTCCGCTACCTGATCTCGAACGGCGCCGACGCCAATCTCAGAGACGATGCCGGATGGACTCCGCTTCACCTGGCCGCCGGGCGGGGCGATCTCGATATTGTGAAATACATGATCGACGAATGCGGCGCGCGTTCCGGCGCGCAGAACAACTGGGGCCGGACGGTCCTCCACCGCGCCGCGCAGAGCGGGAGCCTGCCGCTGGTCCGGTACCTGATCGAGAAGTGCGGGTGCAATCCGAACGCCAAAGACAACGGCGGCTGGACGGTTCTCCACTCCGCCGCCGAAAGCCGGAATCCCGAACTGATCCGGTTCCTGGTCGAACGGCAGGGGGTCGACACCACGGCGAAGGACTCGTGGGGGCGGACTCCGCTCTATGTGGCGCAGGCCGAGGAGCAGGATGAGATGATCCGCCTTCTGGCCGAGCCCGCGGCCAGCGAGCCGCAGCATGACGACCGGGCGTCCGAAAAGGGCAGCTTCTTCGCGCGCCTTTTCGGGAAGAAGAAATCGTAAAACGGGGCGGTGCAACAGACGCGCGGCGCGCGGCCGGAAGGCAGCGCGCCGCGCGTTTCTTTTCGGGGGCGGGCGTCTTATCTGCCGCGGATCGATTCGGGGAGGTTGAACGCCTCGCCCAGGGTGAAGTCGAACGAATCGGGATCGAAGGCAATGTAGCCGGTTCCGGAAAAGAAGGTCAGCTCGCCGAAAACGATCCTGCCGGCAATGTTGTACAGATCGACCCGGACGTGCGGGAACGGGGCGGAAAGCCTCCGCGCCGCGTCGAGCATCGCACCGTAGTTTTCCGGCCGCGCGGGCGGTTCGGCCAGGTCGCGCCGTCCCCGCCGGGCGACGGGAAGCTTTGTGAAGTCCGCGTCGAATATCCCCAGCCGCGGCCCGCCGGCGCCGCCGCGGTCGGTCATGACGTAGAGATATTTCGGCTCGCCGTCGAAACAGAAGAACTTGTAGTCGGTGAGCCCCTCCGGGCCGCCGTCGAGGAACTGTTCGATCAGAATCCGGTGATTCCTGCCGGAATAGTAGGGCCATTCGCGCCCCCCCGAAGGGCGGTGAGCGGGCGTGGCTGTCCACGAGCGGAGCCGCTTTTCGAAGGCGGCGCGGTCGAGTTTCCCCTTGTCCCGGCAGAGGAGCACCTCGTGTCCTCCGCCGTCCCCCAGGGTGTCTTTGGCGGCGAACCGTTCGGGAAGGGCGCCGAAGTCGATCTCGTCGTACGAGTCGTAGACGCCGCAGAGGCCGTTGAGGATTTCCGGCAGGCCGCAGCCGGCGACGTAGCCGCGCACATCGGCCTTGTCGGAACAGGCGATCATCAGCGGGTCGCGGTAGTACGTCTTGTAGACCTGGACCTTTTCGGTGTACCGGCGCGGGTTCTTCCAGTCGATCCGCCGGCGCAGTTTGATGTAGTACTGCAGAGAGGTCATCGCGCGGTCGGGAATGAACCCGAGCCGGCGGAGAAGCGTCTGGCGAAACCGGTAGCTTCGAAATATCCTCTTGTAGAAGTCCATCGGGCATCCTCTGGCGAACGAAAACGGAAAACCGGTTCGGAACGGCCCGGTTCACAAGCGCGGATTCCCCCCGCCGCCGTGATATGATAAATCCCCGCCGGGCGGCTGTCAAGCGTTCCGGACAACCTCCGCGGGGGGAGACCGCGCTTGCAGGAAATCCCCGAACGGTTATAATAAGGGGGATATGCGCTCCCTTCGGGGGAGGCCTTAGCTTGATTCCGGCCGACCCGCCGTTTGTCCAGGGGGCCGCGCATCCGAACGTCACTTTCCACACCAGGAGGAATTTCCATGATCGTCACCACAAAAGAACTCTTCAAAGAGGCTTACGGCAAGTATGCCATCGGCGCCTACAACATCAATAACCTGGAACAGATCGTCGGGCTTTTCCGCGGCAATCTGGGGAAAACCGCCAAAAACGAAGATCCCTGCGACAAC
>ONWH01000034.1 GCA_900321495.1 uncultured Planctomycetota bacterium | reverse complement strand
TAGCGGACGACCTTCTTTTTCCGGTCACACTTGACCGCCTGGCCCAGGAGGCAATGCCCGATCAGGATGCCGATTCCGCAGTCGGCCAGTTCGCCGCGGGCGGCGACCGGATGCCGGTCAATGAAGGCTGAGCCGTTTCAACAGCCGATACTGAGAGGGAAAGCTCGCAGACAGGCCCCCCACAGGGGCCCGTGCTGAAAGAAACGGGTGAAAAGGCGGGTGTCCCCATGCCGAAACAGGCAAAAATCGTATCCACCAGCTTTACAAGACGAAATGGCAGATGTTGAATCCGTTTCATAAACCAGGGGGGAATGATACCGGGCGGATAGCATATTGCGTACCGCGTTATCTGTTTATACTCGGCGCTTTTTGCTTCGCCGAAATCCCTGCCATCTTTACTTTTCCGCATTTTTCGGCGGCAAATCTTTACTTTTAATCCCATTTGCACTATAATAAGTAAAGATAAAGCGAGGGCGAAACATGATCTCATACAAGGGGCTTGAACAAAGACTGAGCGAACACGGAATCAAGCGTTCCGATCTGACAAGGCTTCTTGGCATCTCTTCCCGAACGATCGCAAAGATCGGACGCGGAGAGAGACTGTCGCGCGTTGTGATGGAAAAGCTGTGCGGCTTTTTCTCCTGCACGACGGCGGAGCTTTGCCGCGAGATATCGGACAATCCAATCCTTCAGACGCTGCGCGATGAAAAGGACGCAAGAATCTCCGGCGGACTGTACCATGAACTTCAGATCCGGATGACCTACAACTCCAACCATATCGAAGGGAGCCGGCTGACAGAAGATCAGACGCGATTGATTTTTGAAACGAACACGCTCAACGCGGGCGACGGTGTGCCGGTGGACGATATTTTGGAAACGGTCCATCATTTCCGGGCAATCGACTATGTGATCGGTTGCGCGGATGACGTTCTGACAGAGGAGATTATCAAAAAACTGCATTTCATTCTCAAACACGACACGAAGGATTCGGCGCTCGAATGGTTCGCTGTGGGGGATTACAAGAAGCGGCCCAACACCGTGGGGGGACGCAAGACGGCGAGGCCGAAAGACGTGTCTGCCCGCATGAAGGCGCTACTCGACGGCTACAGCGCGAAAAGCAAGGTTACGATAGAAGACATCATCGCCTTTCATGCGGCGTTCGAGCGAATTCACCCCTTCCAGGACGGCAACGGCAGAGTCGGGCGGCTGATCGCGCTGAAAGAATGCCTGCGGTTCGGAATTGTTCCCTTCCTCATTGAAGAGAGCAAGAAAGCGTTCTATTACCGCGGACTCTCCAAGTGGGGCGACAATGAAAAGGGGTGGCTCACCGATACCTGTCTGGACGGGCAGGACACGTTCAGGCGGCTATTAGCGATGTTTGACCTGTAACAGGGCAATCGCGGGAGCGTGGGGGACGAGTAAAAAATCGGCCGCAATCACCCTCAACCCGGACGCGGGGTATCGGATTCCGATAAATGAGCTCTGAACCGGAACCCGATCTTCCGGCTGACGGATAACTTGCAGTCCTTGTCGAAGAGTTATATATTGGCACTGTCAGATCGGCGGATGAATTGCCCGATTGGGCGGCCGCTACGGGCACCGCCTCGGACCGCGGCAGCAGAAAAGGTGCGTTAGACCAAAAATTGATACGGAGAGGTTGTCTCAATGAAAAAATCAGCCGTAAACATTCTGTTCGGGACGCTAGCGCTTTCCGCGCTGCTGTTATCCTCATGCGGCAGAAGTGCGCCGAACGGAAAAGACTCGCAGCCGCAGGGGAACGAAACAATCGCGGTACAGACAGAAACGGTTGATCTTTCAGGCGAGTCTGAACGGAATGATACCGCCAGAGTTTCGGATTCGGCTTCCGCAAACGAGGCGGAAGCGGCCGCGACCGAAACGGCCCCCGTAAAACCCGGTATTTCAGAAGAAACTTCGGAGAAGACCGACAGCGGAATCCTAATCGTTTATTTCTCGCATACGGGCAAAACAAAGCCGGTTGCGGAGTATATTCAGGGACTTGTCGGCGGCGATCTGGTCCGGCTTGAACCGGCCAATCCCTATCCGGAAGGGTATTCGGCCGCACTTGACCCGGCGAAACAGGAACAGCGGGAAAATGCCAGGCCCAAGATAAAAAACACGATCGAACATTTTGATTCCTACAAAACCGTCTATCTCGGTTATCCGATCTGGTGGGGAACGGTCCCCATGCTGGTCAATACATTCCTTGAATCGTATGATTTTTCCGGCAAAACGGTTGTTCCGTTCGCGACGAGCGGCGGAACGGGAATATCGCAAAGCATTCAGGACATCAGAAGCGAGGTTCCGGACGCGGATGTGAAAGACGGATTGCTCGTTAAGAGCAACAAGGACATCATCCCGTGGCTTCGAAAATTGGGGCTGTATGAATGAAACGGGCGCTCCGTTACGGCATGATCCTGCTGCTGGTATTCCAGTGCGGAAGCGGCATGGCGTTCAGCAGGACGGAAAGCATTGCGCACGAGTGGGCCGGACTGGTTCTTTTTGCGGTTATCCTGGTTCACCTGATACTGAACCGAAGATGGTTCGGGAATCTGTTTCGGGGCAAATATAACCCGGCCAGAAGCATTTCCGCTGCGGCCGACGCCGCTTTAATTCTCGCCGTGATTCTTATCGCCGTAAGCGGGATGGTGATCTCCGGATACGCCTTTTCCCCGCTGAATCTGTCCGGTTCGTCCTGGGGGAGAAAAATTCATTTCGTTTCAACCGCCTGGCTGTTTCTTCTATGCGGTTTTCATTACGGGGCGCATCTCGGCAAAGGGAAGAGGAATGTCCCGATCTACATATCGGGAACGTTCGGAATTGCGGCGATAGCGGCCCTGAAGTTCTGCCAGCGGCTCTTTCTGCTGAATGAATTTGTTTACACGCCTGAAATTCCGTACTGGTGCGTTTACCTTATGCATGGGTTAATGTTCACGTCGTTTATGGCGATGGGCAGCGGGTTAAAATCGATCACGGGAAAAGTCCGGAAGTCCGAAACCTGAGCCCGCGGCTATTACCAGGCTCAGAGGAATACCTTCTTCAGGTACTGTTTCGATCCTCAGCCCGAATCGTTCAAGCG
>ONWH01000194.1 GCA_900321495.1 uncultured Planctomycetota bacterium | reverse complement strand
TTCGGGCCGGACGAACGACGGGGTCGGCTTTGTCTTGTTGTCCTGAAACGTCAGCCCGGCGAGGAAGAGGTTCCGCTGGTCGACCGCCGTGTAGCCCGGATTCATCCGTACCGGCTCGCGCGGCGTGACCGTGATGCCGCTTTGAAACTGCCACACGCCATCGTAGTTCGGAAAGACCCTGTTCCCCGCGGCCGGCGAGTAGACGCTGAATTCATGGTCGGTCAGATGCCGCAGAAAAGTCTGAAAGCTTATCTTTCCGTCGGCATCTTCGTACGGGGTGAGATCGGGCGCCGAGGCGTTTCCCCAGAAAGCAAACGGCAGACGGGCGGCGGCCGGTTTTTCCCCTTCGCCTTCTCCGGGGAAGAAGGCGGCGGAAGCAGTTTCCGCGTCAAGCTGCCCGTCAAGAGCCGTTTCGGGTGCGAACCCTCCCGCACCGGTTCCGCTGAATGCCGACGGATTCAGCCGGATGTTGGCGGCAAGATTAAAAGCGGCCGGATAGGAGTATTCGCCGCTCGGCCAGATAGGCATCGTGCCGTCATGCGGACAGAGCGTCAGAAACTGTTTCAGCTCTTCGGTCAGCGCGATTTCGATCCTGAAAAACTGACCGTCCTGTGTGTTATTGAAAATCTTCCTGCTGACAATGCGGGCGCTGGTTCCGCAGACAAGCTGGTTGAATGTTTTGCACATCGTGATATAAGCCTGCGCTTCGGCATTGGAGTTGTACAGCTCGTCATTGCTGTTCCAGCGAAGTGAACCGAAGCTGACGTGCGAACCGCAGCCGCGCATTTTTTCGATGATGAGCGGGATGAAATCCTCGGGGTTTACGGGGATGTATTCTTCCAGCTTGTCGCTCTCCTTGACAAGATTGGGCACAAGCGCCATTTTTTGGGGGTCGCCCGAACGCTGGAACAGGTCAATCTTCGTGTTGCATTCCTGTCTGCGCTCTACGCAGCTGTCCCAGTAGCGGCGGGCTTCGGGT
The DNA here is from genome assembly GCA_900321495.1 of uncultured Planctomycetota bacterium. Lineage (GTDB taxonomy): Bacteria > Planctomycetota > Planctomycetia > Pirellulales > Thermoguttaceae > RUG695. Next base: position 2,626 of record ONWH01000194.1, on the reverse strand, counting down.
CCGAGAAAAATATCAATATAGACCCGTGTCGGAACGACGCCGTCATATTCTCCGTAGAGGTTGAATGACCGTGCCGAAAGGAAATCGTAGCCGTTGATGACGGTTAGGTCGCCGTAAAGATTTTCCAGAATCCCGAACGGTCCGATCGGCGAGGCCTCGTTGTTCGTTCCGGTCACGAGCGTGCGGATGGCGCTGTCGATATCCGAGATGTACCGGTCGGCGGCGGTTTCCCCCCTTTCGTAGAGAGCCAGCGAGTTGGCGGCGGAGTCGGACATGTTCGATGTCATGAACAGGAACGCCGAAATCATAATGGCGAACATGGTCAGGAAGACCAGGATCAGGATCATCACGACCCCGCGCTCCTTGTTCGGCAATACGTGTTTCATGGTGTCCTCCTAGCTCTCACATATGCTGGATCATTCCGATTCGGAAATCGGGATTGTTCGGGTAAAGACCCCGCGCAGGTTCCGGAAGAGGACCGCGCGCACATCGGCCGACCGGTCATAGGACGCGCCTTCCAGCCAGCAGGCGGGAAGGGAAGGGCCGCTGAGTGTCAGGGCAAAGATGTTTCCGTCCCGGCTGAAATTGGAGATTTTGTACCACGCCGAGAAGAAGGGGGCTTCGGCATTCGTGGCCGAGGCGTCGCTCGGGCCGATCAGGAGAATGTGCGTGCTCGAATTGAGCGACTTCTCAAACTCGGTCGGCACGCGGCAGGAGATTTCGACCAGGCCTCCCAGATAGCCGGTTCCGCCGACCGCGGCCATCGGTGCGGTGATGGTGTCGAACTCCTCCAACGGGTCGCGCCCGCGGAAGACAAGCACGTCGACCTTCATGGCGACTTCGGCGCGCGGGATTCCGTTATCGACGATGCGGTTGTTTCCGGGGAAGGCGAACGACGCGTAGGACTGTGCCGGGTCGGAGGCGACCGGCGACATCAGAGCCGCCCAGGAGTAGGCGCCGGTGAACTCGGGCGTATCGGTGTCCCCCGACTCGTCGAGCAGGAGCCGCGGCCGGGCCGGGGAGTTTTCGTCCCGTTCGACCACCAGATCGTCGCGGCCGCGGCAGATGTCTTTGCCCCTCGCCGTCGGTGCGACGAACTCGCCGGTGCTCCGGTCAACATACCCGTACGCTCCGGCGGGATAGACGTGCGGTATGACGTCCGGTCCGTAAAGATCGGCATTCCAGCCGTCGAGACCCAGCTCGATGTTCCAGTCGGGAAATCCCGCCGCATCGGTCCCGTGTTCGCCGAAGATGTCGAAAAAACGGGGGAAGATGAAGTTGCCGACCACCATGTTGTCGGTCAGCGTTGCCGGGTCGGTGTATTGCTGCCAGGTGGCGGGCTTTTCCCACTGATTGCTTCGGATGACCGCCAGAGCGTTCGTCCCCGCCGCGGCGGTGAAATCGCTTTCGACCACGCGGGAAGAGTGGTATTCGATGAACGGGATGACCGAAAGGATTCCGAGCAGACCGAGCCCCAGGATCATGACCGACATCATGATCTCCATCAGCGTCATACCGGTTCTGCGCGGAGTGAATGCCATCTTCTGGGACCTTTGCGTTATTTGGTCAGTTCCCTTGAAACGGCGATCACGCCGTCGGGAAGCCGGACATCCGGCACTTCTTCATTGTAATCGTTTATCCTGGAAACAGGGGTGTAGCCGACATCGGCGGTCGGATTGACCTGGCTGACCGTGACCCCGCCGGTCTGCGGAAAGACCGAAACCCAGTAATTCCGGCCGTCGGCGTAGTTCGGATACGACTCGGCGTCGTCTTCGGCGCGGACCGCGCTGATCTGGTCCCACCGTCCGACCAGGAAATGGACCGGTTCGGAGGGGATCGACCCGTTGACCGACTCGACCGAGCCGTCGGGGGAGAACATGAGAGTCAGCGACACCCTTTCGGGAACCGGTGACCCGTTGGTTCCCGAGAGGGTGTCGACGAAGACGCTGTCGCCGACGCCGGAGAACTGAAGATCGACCGCCGTTCCGCGCGGCATGCAGACCGGCATCGCCATCGTGGGACGGCTGTCGAGGAGTACCCTGAAGGGATACTCGACATCCCGTTCGGGGGGAAGCGCGTACGTCGTTCCCTCTTTCAGCGAGGTCGAGCGGCCGTGGAAGGCATAGAAGGGACCGTCACCGCCGAACTGGATTTTCGCCGAAGCGCTTCTTTCGAGTTCCGATGTGACGTAGAGGTCATTCTGAAACTCGCATCGGCCGTTTTCGTATTTGACCTTTTCGATTCCGAGCAGACCGCTGTAGACCGGCGGGACCTCAACCTGCCGCATCACAAGCGAGGCGCCGGGGACCGAGTAATAGGTGTCGCGGCAGATGACCGTGCCGTCTCCGGCGCGTTCATCGTAGTGCGTGTCGTGCAGGTTGGCGGCGGTTCCCGGCCAGTACTCAAAACGGACCCCGCACGGCCGGCCGCTCACCTGGGCGCGGCTCCGCGCGCGGTTAAGCGCCGTGGCGAGCATGTTCGCGCCGTTTTTGGTCAGCTGCGACTCCATCATCGGCTTGACGACGGGGATGCTCAGGGCGGTCACGGCGAGAATGATCGTCCCGACCACCAGGAGTTCCGTCAGTGTCAAACCGTTTCGGCGTCTGCTTTTCATTGGGCGTCTCTT
>ONWH01000285.1 GCA_900321495.1 uncultured Planctomycetota bacterium | reverse complement strand
TCGGAAACCGAATTGACACAGGTCGATCCCGAAAATCCGGAATCTCTCCCGCTCACTTCGGCCGGAGTCGACATCATGAATCACCCCGCCGGATTCCGGTATCCCTCGTGGTACCACGTTCGGACATACGGTCTTTTCGCTGTCAACCCGTTCGGAATCAAGGAATTCGAACCGGAATCGAAGCTGGACGGAACGGTCGTTCTCAAAAAGGGCGAGTCGCTTTCGTTCTACTACCGTGTTTTGATCCACGACAATCCCCTCTCGTATGAGGAGCTTCAGACCCTCTTCGACGAGTACAAAAGCGTCTCGAAAAATTAAACGGATGCTGCATTGCCGACAGTAAGACGGAATCGGGTCTCCACCCTTTAGGAGAATTCCTTTTCCGCCTCTCTCGTGAAGAGATTCGATGACCGCACGCAAAGTCCAATGCCCTCGATGCCATGCGACGATCCAGCTCGATACCGAGTCGGACGCCGGTAAGATCTCTTGTCCGGAATGTCACAAGAGCCTCATTTTCACGGTAACCCATCGGTCGTCCGGCCGGATCGCCCAGAAGGAACCGGTTGAAAAGAAAAGCGCGAAGGAGAAAGACGAAACATCGGGGAAGAAAACCACCGTCATCACGGCTTCCGCCTCGCAATCGACCTCAAATATCCCCCACCCCGCTGATGACTCGGATCAACGGATCGCAACAGTTACGCGCCAGCTGGGTATTGGCGACACAGATCGGGACAAGTCCGAAGGAGACGAGTTTCGCATCTGGAAACCGGGAGATCTTCTTCTCGGAAAGAAATACAAGGTACTTGAACTGGCCCCCGGCGTCCCTTACGCTGAAGGGGGAGTTGGAATGGTTCACCGTGTTCACCACCAGGAATGGGATATCGACTTTGCCGTTAAAAGCCCCAAGCCTGCCTTTGTCCTTTCCGAAAACGGAAAACAGTCTTTCGAACGGGAATGCAAGACCTGGATGGATCTGGGATTGCATACCAATGTGGTCACCTGCTATTTCTTCCGCCGGATCAGCGGGATTCCCCGTGTCTTCGCCGAATATGTTGCGGACGGCACCCTCAAGGACTGGATCGCCGACGGTCGGCTCTATCAGGGGACCAAGGAAGATATCCTCGAACGAATCCTCGACATTTCGATTCAGTTCGCCTGGGGGCTTGACCACGCACACTGCAAGGGACTCCTTCACCTCGATGTCAAGCCCGGAAACGTTATGATGTCCGGTTCCACCGCCAAGGTCACCGACTTTGGTCTGGCCAAAGCGATCGGCGAGGGACGAGAACTTGACGTCGGACTTCCATCACAAGCGTGCGACGGGATGACCCCCTCATATTGTTCTCCGGAGCAGTACGAGGCGTTTTCGCGCTATCAGGAAGAAACGAAGACGAACATCAAGGGAAACACCTCTCCTGCCGGCGGTGATTTCATCTCCTCGGAAAGCGGAAACAGCGCCGAAGACCTGATCACTCTCAGTCAGCCTCCGGAAATTACAAAACAGTCGGACATCTGGTCTTGGGCAATTTCGATTCTCACGATGTTCCACGGTCGATCTCCCTGCAAGAAAGGAGGCCAGACAGCCGCACAGGTCTTTGAAATTTTCCTGAAAACTCCCCCTTCCGATAAACGCCCCTCGATTCCTCATTCAATGGTGGAACTTCTGCGGCACTGTTTTCAGAAGAATCCCGCAGATCGGCCACAGTCGATGGGAATGGTCGCTGATCGTCTGACCGAAGTTTATCACGAGGTATTCGGTCGTCCCTATCCGCGTACCAAACCGGCTGATACAGCTTCGAACGCCGAGTCGCTCAGTAACCGCGCGATCTCGATGCTCGACTTGGGAAAGACGCGTGAGGCAGTTAAGGATATTCATAAAGCCGCGTCGATGTGCAGTTGGCATCCGCAGATTACTTTCAACTCGACGATGATCGACTGGCGTTTCGGCCTGATCACCGATATCCAGGCACTCGACCGGATGGAAGAGCTCGCAAAACATAACGCCGCGGATCCCTATTCTCATTACGCTCTCGGTCTCCTCCAGCGGGAACGCGCCAATCCCCGAGGCGCGATCCAGCCCCTGACCAAGGCATTAGAACTCGACCCGCAGCGTCCGGAGTTCATCAAAGCAATCGACCGATGTAAAAAAGTCTCCTCCAATGAACTGAGATGTACCGGCCGATTCATCCTCTGGACAGCGCCCGATGATGAGTCGCCCGCAGTCTATACCAACTCAACCGAAGACCTTTATATCGTCCCGTCAGCACAAAACCAGATGCGCCTCGTTTCGGCGGCGACGGGTGACGTCCTCGCCGAGTTTAAAACGGCAAACTTTGATTCCGATGATGACGAAAAGCTCCTGGCGATCAGTTCCGACTACCGCCGTGACATTGTCAAGAAGGACAACCGTACGGTTATTCTGCGTTACAAGGGGGGTGATAATCCCTCGGCGCTAAAACCGGAAGACGCCAAACTCCTCGCCTCGCTCGACGCCGACGAGCCGTTCCACCGGATCAACTGGGGAAAGAAGCAGGACACATCTAATCAGGACGGCACACTGCGTCTGTCGATCGTCGGGGATGTGGTTTGCCAGTATGACACCGCAAGCGGCGAGAAGATTCTGACGATGTCCGGACATAAGAGCGATGTGACTGCGCTTTATGTTACCACAGACGGAGAATGGGCAGCGACGGGTTCGTTCGACAATTCGTTCAAGATCTGGCGCGTTCGCAGTGGCAGATGCCAGAGGTCCTGTAAAGGTCTGGCCGGCGCGGTCAATGCCATCTGGATCGATGCCAAGCACCGGTTCCTTTTAACCCAGGTTCAGGGAACCTCTCTCCAGATCTGGTCAATCGATCTGCTCTGCAACCGCACATCGCAAATCGTCGCTCCGCTGATGATCTGTATGGTCAGCAGTTCTGAAGAGGTTTCGCAGCGACAAAGTGAAATGGAATCCCTGATCGCCGAAATGAAAACTGCGGTATCCGAAAAACGGTATGCCGATGCGGTAAGCGCGTTCAGCAAGGCGCGGCAGATTGACGGCTGGCAGAACATCCGCGGATCGCTCAATCTGCCGGCACTCCTGGGAACGCGTTCGGCAGTTACCGCACTCGACGATGCCGTTTCAGCGGCGATGTTTCAAGCCCACGAGGACTCGATTTCGACGGTCGCCATTTCGTACGATGGCAAGTACGCAGTCTCCTCCGGAAAAGATCACGTGATCCGGCTCTGGCGTTTTCCGCAGGGGGAACTTATTTCGGAAATGACCGCGCACTACGACTGGGTGCGGTCGGTCGATATGACGATCGACGGACATTTCGCCGTCTCAGGAAGTTGGGATAAGACGATCCGGCTCTGGGATCTTTCAACGGGGAAGATGGTTCGGAAGATGGCCGAACCGGTCAAAAACATCACCCAGGTACGTATCGCACCTGACAGTGCCACCGTCGCGTCGGCCAGCGGCTGGGGCGAGATCGCCCTCTGGAATGCCAAGACGGGGGAAAAGATTAACAGCACCTCTGCGGGGGACGAAAACCTCCTCTCGATCCAGTTCAGCCGCGACGGAGCGTATATCCTCTCCGGGGGTGCGCGCCGGATAACTATCTGGAATGCCCGCGACCTTTCTCCATTGCGTCACTTTCAGGGATTCAGCAACGACGTGACCGCCTCGGCGATCTCTCCCGACCGAAAATGGGGTGCCGGTGCCGATGCCGAAGGAGAGATTCTCCTCTTCGATTTGGAGGCTGAAGGGAAAGCTACTCCAAAAAGTCTGGAAGGACATCTGGGGGGTGTGAGTTCGCTTCTCTTCCTTCCCGACGCGCGGCGTCTGGTCTCAGCAGGAAAAGACGGAACCATCCGAGTCTGGAATATTCCGAGCGGCACACTCGAACGGACATTGGCGGGAAAGACTGCCGGCGCCAACTGTCTGGCGGTTAATATTACCCAGTCGGCACTCATCTCCGGCGGGGACGATGCCATCCTGCGTATGTGGAACCTCTTCTGGACCTATGAGTATCCGGGCCCGCGTCCGGCACAGGAAGATCTCCTACGAATGCTCCGCGTGATCGTCGATCATCAAAAAAGGATGTCGTCTCATCTCAACGAACGGAGATCTCCCGCCGATTTCTATACACCGGGGAAGGAAACAGCATTGCCGCGTTTCTCTCCTGATGAAAAAACGATCGTTCGGATACTGTCCGAAATGGCGTTCCGCGGTTTCGGAAATGTTCCGCGCGGAGAAATTCTCTCGCTGTTGCGTTCGATGATTGACTGATTACACAGAAAGGAAAGTCGATGTCCCACTTGAAATTTTTATGCGCTTTTCTGGCCGTTCTGCTTCTCGGGTTCACGTTTCTGAACGCCGGAGAACCGGTCAAAGCCAAGTGGAATATGCGCGATCATATCGCCTGTGCCGATGTGTCCGTCTTTGTACACCGCGGTGCTGGCGATCTGGCTCCCGAAAACGCACTTCCTTCCCTCCTCTTCACATGGGGGCTGAAAGGATGCTACGGGACTCCTGAAGTCGATATTCGCACCACGAAGGATGGGATTCTGGCGATGTTCCATGACGGAAACTTCCGTCGGATCCTTCCCAACGCTCCGGAAGAAATTCGGAATAAACGCTTGGAAGATCTGACATGGGAAGAGGCCCGACAGCTCGATATCGGCGTGTTTCGCGGTAACGAATTCAAGGGGCAGAAGATCGTCTCGCTCGCTGAAATCTGCCAGGCGCTTCGTGATGACCCCCACCGAAAAGTCCTTATTGACGTTAAAAACGTCGATTTCGATCAGCTCTCACGCGAAACCGAAGGTCTGCATAGACAGGTGATTATGGCGACCGGCAACTATAATGATCTTGCCGCGTGGAAACAGGCCGCTCCCGATGCCGAAGGATTCTTCTGGATGGGACTCGGCGCCGGGGAAGAAGTGGTCGGTCCGATTATCGAGCAACTCAAAAAGGACAAATTTGCTAATGTCAATCGGATGCAGATTCACGTCCACTTCAATGAAGACGGCACGACACGCCCGAGCGAAGAATTCCTGGCCGAAACGCTCGACTACATCCATGAGAATTACCCCGACATTGAAGTGCAGCTGATGCCTTGGGATCTCCATGCCGCCGAGACCGTAGAGCATTACAAACGCCTGGCCGATCTTGGAGCAGCCGGATTCGGTACCGACCGTCCAGACATTTGCTTCGAAGCGATGAAACAATACTACGCCGAAGCCGGAAAGTGACTGAATCAAGCAACAGTAAAGAAAGGAAATCAATCGATATGGAACGAGTGATGATCATCGGCGCCGGCGGTGTCGGCAGGGTTGTGTTTCGCAAATGCGTCCAGCATCCGGAAATTTTCAATGAAATTCTCTTCGCCAGCCGAACTGTCTCGAAATGCGAAGCGATAGCCTCGGAAATCTCCTCGCCGCAGTCGAAAATCACTACGGCGCCTGTCGATGCCGACAACGTTGATGAGTTGTCCGCCCTGATCGAAAAACATAAGCCGCAACTGGTCATCAACGTCGCCCTTCCCTATCAGGATCTCACAATAATGCGCGCCTGTCTGAAGACTGGCACGCATTATCTGGACACCGCCAACTACGAGCATCCCGATGAAGCCCGCTTCTGCTACGCACCGCAGTGGGAAATGAACGATGAGTTCCAAAAGGCGGGCCTGACAGCCCTTTTGGGATGCGGATTCGATCCGGGCATGACAAACGTCTACGTGGCGTACGCGCGGAAACATCAGTTCGACCGGATCGATTTCGTCGATATCATTGACTGTAACGCCGGTGATCACGGTTATCCCTTTGCCACCAACTTCAATCCTGAGATCAACATCCGTGAAGTCTCGGCAAAAGGGCGCTATTACGAAGACGGCAGATGGATTGAAACCGAACCGCTTGAACAAAAGAAAGTTTACGATTTTCCCGGCAATATCGGTAGCCGCGACATCTACCTCCTCTATCACGAAGAGATGGAATCGCTCACCAAAAACTACCCTGAAATCCGCCGTATGCGTTTCTGGATGACGTTCGGTCAGTCGTATTTAACCCATCTGAAAGTCCTCGAAAACGTCGGGATGACGGGAATCAAGCCCGTTCTCTACGATGGCCATGAAATTATTCCGCTCCAGTTCCTTAAAACACTCCTTCCCGATCCGGCATCGCTCGGTCCGCGCACCATTGGCAAAACCTGTATCGGTTGCCGATTCACCGGCGAAAAGGACGGCCTGCCAAAGAACTACTACATCTACAACATCTGTGACCATCAAGAGGCATACAGAGAAGTCGGCGCACAGGCTGTCAGCTACACCACCGGCGTTCCGGCAGCGCTGGCGGCGAAGATGCTCATGACCGGAACCTGGCAAGGATCGGGAGTCTTTAATATCGAGGAATTTGATCCCGATCCGTTTATGCGTGAAATCGGTTCCTGGGGTCTTCCCTGGGAAGAAACGTTCCCCGAATCGGCGGACTTCTAGGAGGGCACAAAATGAATCCGGTTTTCCCCTACCCTGAGTTCGATTATTCCCAGGTCGACATTGACACGCCGTACTACATCATAGACCGTGCACTGATCCGCCGGAACATGGAAATCCTCGCCGATGTCCGAAAACGGACCGGAGCGAGAATTCTTCTCGCCCTTAAAGCGTTTTCAACCTGGGGCGTTTTCGATGAAATTTCACCTTATATCGACGGCGTAGCGGCAAGCAGTCTGAACGAGGCCAGGCTCGGCCTCGACTATTTCGGCAAGGGAAAAGAGATCCACGTCTACTCTCCCGCCTATTCTGAAGAAGAAATGAAGGCAATCTGCAGGATTGCCGATCATATCGTCTTCAATTCTCTCGATCAATGGAAACGGTTTCGGCCGATTGTCGAAGAGGCGCCGAAAAAGATTGAGGTTGGTCTGCGTATCAATCCGGAATACTCGGAAGTTCAGCTGGAAATTTACAACCCATGCACGACGCGCAGCCGGTTCGGTGTCCCTCAGGAAGTCCTTATCGACGCCGGAGAAAATGCGCTGGACGGAATTGACGGGTTTCATTTCCATACAATGTGCCAACAGGGTTCCGATGTCTTGCAGCGGACTGTACAGGTCGTCTGTGAGCGGTTCGAAAAGTATTTCAGCAAAATCAAGTGGATTAACTTCGGAGGCGGACATCACATCACGCGGCGAGGATACGACATCAACCGTCTCTGCCGGATCATCACTGGTTTCCATGAGAAGTACAACCTCGACGTCATTCTTGAACCTGGCGAGACCCACGTTCTGCATACCGGATTCCTTGTCGCAACAGTTCTTGATGTCATCGAAAACCCAAACGGAATCGACGTACTGATCGTAGACACTTCCGCGTCGGCCCATATGCCCGATGTCCTGGAAATGCCCTACACGCCGGAAATTTTAGGCGCACGTCTAAATGTTGACGACTACGAATCGCCACTCGATGAAGGGGGCTACAAGTACATTATCGGAAGCAAAACATGCCTTTCGGGGGATATTATCGGCGACTACACATTCAATCACCCGGTCAAGATCGGTGAACGGATCGTCTTTGAGGATATGTCGCAGTACACAACCTGTAAAAACACGACTTTCAACGGAATCCGGCTCCCCTCGATCGTCTCGTGCGATTCCGAAGTTGAGGGGGGACTCTTCAGGGTTCACCGGCAGTTCGACTACAACGATTTCCGGAACAGGCTCTCCTGACCTTGATTACCCGTTGACTTTTTCACTGTTTAAAGAGGGAAACAAATGACCGAAATCGAAACAACGGCGAAACCCAAACGAAAAGAACCCTCGGCCTGGACACAGACGATTCTCGCAGCGATGACTAACTATATCGATGCAGGATCGATTGTCGCCGGCGGAGCGGGTCTGACGCTATGGGAAAAAGAGTTCGCGATGAATGCCACCCAGCTCGGTCTCCTGGGCGCTTTTAGTTCCAACGCCATCTCGGCGGCGGTCGGCGCGCTGATCGGCGGACGGATTTGCGATAAGTACGGAAGAAAATTCGTTTATACATACGACCTTCTCTTTTATATGTTCGGAATGCTTCTGATCATCTTCGCAAAGAATTTTTACATGCTCTTTGCCGGCTACTGTGTGGTCGGTCTAGCAGTCGGTGCAGGAATCACCGCATCGTGGACACTGATCGCCGAACAGGCACCGAGTGAAAAGCGGGCGCGGCATTGCGGCGCCGCCCAGGTCGCCTGGGCGCTCGGTCCGACGATCGTCCTTCTTCTTTCGGTCCCGCTCGGAAAGTACGGTCTTCTGGGAAACCGAATCGTCTTCGGTCATCTGTTCGTTGTCGCGCTGATCACATGGCTTCTTCGATTCGGGATGCCGGAATCCGAAAACTGGAAGGCTAACAAGGACAAGGAAAAAGCGCTTATCGCCAGCGGGCAGCTGAGACGGATCACATGGCGCGATTTCTTCGGGAGGATGATCAATATCCGCACTCTTCTCTTCCTGACCGGAGTCTATGCAATTTGGAACCTTGCCGCCGGAACAGTTGGGTTTTACATGCAGCACGTCTGTGAGAATGTCTTCGGGCAGTCGAATCAGACCGCCAACATGCTCCTGGCACTCTATTTCGGGATCACCGTTCTGGCAACGTTCTTCATCTTCATGGGACTCGGCGACCGTGTCAATCGGCGCTTCCTCTACTTTATACTTGCCCTCTGCGGCGTTGCCGCCTGGTCGCTGCTGACCTACGCCGGTTACAGGAAACTTTCGAGTGTGCCGATTCTGATCGGGTTTGTCGTTCTCTTCGGAATCAATAACGGCTCATGTCAACAGCCGTTCTATCAGCTCTGGAACAGCGAACTTTATCCGACACGGTACCGTGCCTTCGCGCAGGGGATCACCTTCTTCACCGCACGGCTGATCCTTGGAATCTGGAATATCATTTTTACCCGCATCAACGGCGATGGGAATTTCCCGCGCGCTGCGGCAATCATGGTTAGCTTTATGGTTTTCAGCCTTCTGGTCGGAACAATTTTCGCTCCTGATACCGCGGGCAAAACTCTTGATGAAATCGAAAAGGAGCGGTATGGTGACCACTTGGGATAAATGGAAGGCACGGACTTTCGCTCCCGGTACTTTTCCCGCACGGTACGGGAAAGATTTACCGCCGCGCTCTTTCCCGTTCAAACTCACCTTACGTCGTTGACTCGCAATTAAAACCCGAACAGGCCAGTCTCGCCTGCTCATCCGAAAAAGGTTAGCGAAAGGAAATGCCATGCGGCGCGTTCTGAATTCTCTATTCTGTTTCATTCTCACGCTGAGCGCCGCGCGAATCGCGGCCGATGATCGTAGCGAAATGATCTCGCAGCTCCCAGCCCCGATTCTTTACATTTCGCGTGACCAGTACGCTCCCGATCACCACAACACCGCCACTCTTTTCCAACGGGGAGAAATCAACGCCGACAACTTCAATGGGGGCGGCTCAATGAAAGTCTGGTTCCCTGAAACCGATACGGTAAAAACCCTTCTCTCATTCCCAGAAGGGATCGTGCGTGACCCCACCGTCAGCTTCGACGGAAAAAAGGTTCTCTTTTCGTTCCGGCCCTCAAAAGCGTCCTATTACCACATCGGAGAACTTGAACTCGATTTCAGCCGCGAACCGATCACGATCACCGAACAGACCGATACGGCATCCATTCCCGGTTTTCGGCAGATCACATCGCTTGACGGGGTTTCGGATATCGACCCGATCTATCTCCCCGATGAACGGATTCTCTTCTCATCAACACGTGAACCGAAATATTGCATGTGCAACCGTCATATTATGGCAAACCTCTTCGTGATGAATCCAGACGGTTCGAATATCGAACAGATCGGGAAAAACACTCTCTTCGAAGGGCATCCCTCCCTAATGGCCGATGGCCGGATCCTGTATGATCGCTGGGAATATGTCGACAGGAACTTCGGAGATGCCCAGGGAATCTGGGTCGTAAACCCCGACGGCACCAAACATGAAATCTACTGGGGGAATAACACCGCCACACCCGGCGGTGTCATCGATGCGCGAGTGCTTCCCGGTTCCGACTCTCTCTTCATCTGCGTCTTTACCTCATGCCACGACCGGCCCTGGGGAGCGGTGGCTCTGGTCGACCGGCGCTTGGGAGTGGATGGGAAAGAGGCGGTTCTGATGACCTGGCCCCCCGAAACACGTGACTGGGTCGTTGCCGAACCCCATCCGGGCGATCCGATCAAACCTCTCGTCCGCTACGATGTTTTCGGCGGTATTCCGCGTAAATTCGAAGACCCGTGGCCAATCACCGATGACTTCTTTCTGGCCGCCGGCGTTGTCGAAGGGGAACAGACCGGAATATGGGGTCTTGATACCGATGGAAATATGGTTCTGCTCCATGATGATCCCGAGTCCTGTTTCGACCCGATGCCGATTGCCCCGTCATCCCCACCCCCGCTTATCGGAAGCCGAATTGACCTGGCCAGGACAACCGGAACGTTCGTCGTCTCGAACGTCTACGAAGGGTTCGGCATGGACGAAGTCGAACCGGAAAGTGTCAAATATCTCCGTGTGGTCGAGTCGCCGGAAAAGAGGGTCTGGACCCGAGAGTTTTGGGAAACAACAGGTGCCCAGGCACCGGCAATGGCGTGGAATGATTTCAACAACAAACGTATCCTGGGAACCGTTCCGGTCGCCGAAGACGGAAGTGTTGCCTTTGAGGTTCCCGCCGAACGGTTCGTCTATTTCCAGCTCCTCGACGAGAACAAAATGCTGATCCAGTCAATGCGCAGCGGGATCATGGTTCGTCCCGGCGAAACCAATGCTTGCATCGGTTGTCATGAGAACCGCCTGACCGCTCCGGCCTCAACAAACCTTTCGGCATCGTCGATCTCTGGCGGTGTACATCAATTGTCCCCCTGGTACGGTCCGGAACGCATGTTCAGTTACATGGCTGAGGTCCAGCCCGTCTTCGATAAGTACTGTGTGGATTGTCATGATTACGGCAAACCGGCGGGTGAAAAGCTCGTACTGGCGCGTGACCGCGGGGTCGTTTTCAATGTATCGTACTGCCAGATCCGCCTTAACGACTACGTCCGCGTTCCCGGCGCCGGGCCTCACAATACATTGAAGCCGTATGAGTGGGGTTCGTCGGTCAGCCGCCTGGGAAAGATACTCTTGACCGGCCATCCTGACCCGATGATCGACCGGCAACGCCGTAAAATGGGGCTCTGGCTCGATAAGGAAAGCGATCCTGAATCGTTCGAACGGGTCATGACCTGGATCGACATCAACGCCCCTTATTACCCCTATTACGGATCTTCGTATCGCGATCATGATTACGGCCGTTCACCGATTTCGACTGGCGCGCTGCGGCGGTTGATGGAGCTGACCGGCGAAAACCGCTGGGACATCTCTCTTGATATTTCATTCGACAGGCCGGAAGTCAGCCCCTGCCTGACTAAGATCAGCAATCCTGAAGAACGTGAGGAAGCCCTGGCGATTCTCAACGCGGGAAAAGAAACGCTCATCGTCCGGGACAGGGGAGAGTCGCTCGAATGGAAAGCAACCGATCCGACTGAAATCGCTCAAGAAAAAAAATATCAGGAATCGGTCTATCGGCAAGAAGTCGTGCGCCGTGCCATACTGGAAAACCGAAAAGTTTTCGATAAAGATTTTGCCGGCCCCCAGCTTCAAGATTCCCCCCCTGTAAACTCGGCGCCAGCCGCAATTAAGATGGAAATCCCAGAAGGAAAAGATGCGGGGGAACTCCTCGAACTGAATCTTCTCGGTTCGGAATACCGGTTCCGCTGGTGCCCGTCCGGAACGTTTGTTGCGGGGAGTCCAAAGGAAGAGCCTGGACATAACAGCGATGAACACCAGAAAAAAGTCACGTTGAAACACGGATATTGGATTCTGGAGACAGAAGTTCAGCAGTACCAGTGGAAAAACGTGATGACCGACATGCCCGCCCCGAGCTATTTCGTCGGAGAAAAGATGCCGGTCGACTGGGTCGACTGGAACGAGTGCCAAACATTCTGCCGTGAACTTTCGGCCAAGGCAGGAATCTTGGTTCGACTTCCGTCCGAGGAAGAGTGGGAATACGCCTGCCGCGCCGGAAGTTCAGGTCCTTATGCCGGAACAGGAAATCTTGACGACATGGGATGGTGCTGGGCCGACGGGCGTTTTGCACCTCTCGAAGCGGGAAGAAAAGCACCGAACGCCTGGGGAATCCATGACATGCACGGAAATGTCTGGGAGTGGTGTGAGACACTTTACGCTGACAACCGGACTGATGGAGCGAGAGTCATCAAAGGTGGAAGCACGCTAAGCGGAAAGCGGCAATGTCGAAGCGCTTACCGGGCTCCGGGAAATCCGAATTTGGGCTTTTACAATCTTGGATTCCGTGTCGTCCTCGATCCGACTCCCTAAAAACTGGCTGGTCACCCGGAAATTAGTTTCCTCTGTGGAGATCCGTTTCATGAACGATACGCGAAAACCGGCTGTGTCCCCTTACGGGAATGCCTTCTTTTGGAAGACAGTTCTTCCCTTCGCCCTCGTCTGGACCGCGGCGCCCCTTTTCTTTCTGCCGAACTACTGGCTTGATGTCATCGAACAGCTCTTCGTCGGAAGAGAATTTGTATTGAGTACCGGAAAACATCCGGCACTGACAGCGATCATTCTCTACCTTTTCCGTACTGGACTGGGAAACGCAACGGTTGCTCCCTATCTTCTCAGCCAGCTAATGATGGGAACCGTCCTCTGGACCGTTTGGCGCCTGGGCCGGATATTCCTCGATCCCCCTCGCGCCGCCGCGGCGTTCGTC
>ONWH01000050.1 GCA_900321495.1 uncultured Planctomycetota bacterium | reverse complement strand
TTCTTTTCGGTCAAGACCGTACCGGGCGTTGGGACGGTTCACCGGATTCCCCTTTGGGGCGGTGTCCTCTTTTTGGCGCTTTTGACGCTATACAATGTAATGATTGTGAAGGAAGCGCAGAAAGACCGGAATAAGGAAGCGGCCGGGCAGATTGCCGAAGAGACCCAATTGCGGAGCCGGCTTCCCGCGCTCCTTTCGGGATTCGCCGCCGCGGCTGTTCTGCTGGCGCTGGGGCTGGCGATGCTCATTTACGGCTCGAATATGTTTGTCGCCGAGGCGAAAGTCATCGCACGCTACTGCGGGGTGAGCGAGCTTGTAATCAGTCTGACCGTTCTGGCAATCGGGACGTCCCTGCCGGAACTGGCGGTGGGGCTGATCGCCGTTCTGCGCGGAAATGTCGATATCGCGGTCGGGAACGTGGTCGGGAGCAACGTTTTCAATCTGCTGGCGATTTTGGGCGCTACCGCGGCGATTGCCGGGGGACTGACCGTTTCAAACCAGGCGCTGATCTATGACATTCCAATCATGTGCGCCGCGGCGCTATTCGGCGGCTGTTTCTGCATTACCGGCAAAACGCTTTCCCGCTGGGAGGGGGCGCTTCTCCTTTTGGGGTACACCGGTTATGTCTTCTTTCTGGTCAACCGCGCTTAGCCGTTCATCGAAAAATGCGCGGCTCCTTGACAGCGGAGCCGCATTTTTCCATACTTGTTTCGGTAACCTCGGAAGTTTTTTCAGGCCGAACATTTTCCGGAAAGGAACATATCCCGATGAAAACCCCCTTTGGCTCGCTTTATGCCGGCGCACTGACTTTCCTCCTCCTTTTTGCGGCTGGCTTTGCCGGGGCGCAAAGCGCGTCTTTTCCCGGCGCGATTCCCCCCTCACCGGTCAGAGATCCGGCAAAGGTGACCCTGACCGGAGACTGGCAGATCAAAGTCACCTATCACGGAAAATCGAATACCTTTGACATTGACCCGCCCGAAACGGTGACCGTGACCGACGAGAAATACGACCGTCTCGACAAATTCAATCCCGCCGGTCCCCCGTGGCACCGCGCCACTCCGCTTCAAGCGCTGAAAGCCGACGAGTGCTCGGTCGAAAACGCGCTTGTGCCCGGTACGACGGTCGTGACGCTTCAGCCGGGGGGCGAGGCGCTGGAAGCGGATAAGGACTACATCCTGGATGAGCCGGGCGCCAATATCGGCTGGAAAGAGGGAGGGAAGATCGGTCCTGAGACGACTGTGTATATTTCATACATGTATGTCCCGATGCGTATCGATTCGGTTGTCTGCGCCGACGGTCGGATGCGGCTTGTGCCCGGCGCGGTTCACGCGGTGAACCCGGTTCCGCCCGAACTCGAAGAGGGCGAGACAAGGCTTGCCAACATCTATGTGTGTCACGAGACGAAGGACCGGCTGACCGACGACAACCTCTACCCGATTCTCGACGATGGGACACTCCGCATTCCGCAGAAAGCCGTTGCGAAGAAACTCCTGCCGAAAACATGGAAAAAGCTCCATGACGGCAAGCCGCTGAGAATCCTCGCCTGGGGAGACAGCGTAACCGTAGGACGCTACGTGGCCGAAGAGGAAAAGTGGCAGAACGTCTTTCTGAAACGGCTGCGCGAACGTTTTCCGGAAGCGGATATCGAACTCGTTTCTCAGGCGTGGGGCGGACGGACAACGGCCGCTTATCTGGCCGAGCCGCCGGGGTCGGAATACAACTATCAGGAGAAAGTTCTTGACGTAAAACCCGATCTGATTGTTTCGGAATTCGTAAACGACTTCGCGCTGCCGCTCGAACAGCTCGAAGTCATCTATCCGAAGCTGAAGGCCGATTTCGATGCGATCGGCGCCGAATGGATTATCGTCGGACCGCACTATATCCGGCCGAACTGGATGGGGCTGACCTCTCAGAAGAATTGCGACGATGACCCGCGTCCCTACACGGCGTTTATCCGCGGTTTCGGAAAAGAGAACCGGGTTCCGGTTTCCGAAACGCCGGTTCTCTACGGCCGACTTTGGCGGCAGGGAATCCCGTATAATACGCTGATGGTGAACAATATCAACCACCCGAACCCCTACGGACTTTCGCTTTTCGCCGATGCCCTGATGGCTCTTTTCGGAACGGAATGAGAGGGACGGGAATCAATGCCGATAAAAAAAGCTCAATCGAAACGATTGAGCTTTTTTTATCGGCAGGTGTCTTGTGTCACATGTCAGTCGGCGTACCAGTTCTCGCCGCTGAAAGCGAGACGGACCGAGTCGAGTTCGGCGTCGAGCGCCGTGCCGTTTTGAACCGCTTCCCACGGATTGATCGAAATTCCGCCGGTGACCGAAACGGCCCCTTTGCCGCTGATCTGCCGCGAGAGGGAGAATCCGGGAACCTTGGCCGGGGCCGGAATGGGAGAGGCGGGGAAGACGGACTCGTCGGTCAGTCCGTCCAGAGCGAGCCCCGACTTTTCGGGGAGATGCTTGGCGTAGATAACCGCCACGCAGAGAGCCAGATCCATGCAGTTTTTCGCTTCGGCAAAGACGGGAACCGCCGCGGCGATTTCGTCGTAACGTTTGCTCATGTTCGCTGCCCACTTAACGGCCTGGGCGTCTTTTTTGCCGACCGCTTTGCGCGAGCCGTCGGCGGCCAGATGTTCGCGTTCGGTCAGCGTTTCAACCCCGGTGTCGGAAAGTTTCCAGGTGAGAGAGTCAGTGCCGTGGCAGATCTTGTTGTAGACAGGAGATATCCAGAACCGCTGTCCGTAGCTGGCGGTTCCGGTCGTCTTGATCGAATCGAAGTAGCTGGGGAAGTTTTTAACCGGAACCTCTTCATAGCCAAGGCTGATCGTCTTCAACGAATAGTCGGCCGCGGCGAGAACTGCGGCGACACGGCTTTCAGCGGGAATTCCGCTGAAAGTGACATCCATCAGCCCGATCGCCTCTTCCCGCTCGGCATCGGTTGCCGCGGCGCCGAGCCGGGTAACGGCGGCGATTCCTTCCGGAGTCGGATCGATCGAGCAGGTGATCACTTCCGGAACTTCGGTATTCCAGGAACGGAGAATCGTCAGAAGGTCTTCAAGACGGAAGATCGGTTTTCCCGACGCTTTCCCGACGATTCCGCCCGAATCGGAGACGGTCCACCCCTCAGCGGGTCCGGCGATGTAGATATCATGCTCTTCGGGAACCGCTGCGACGTAATCGATCCCGGTCAGCCCGCCGAGGAAGAGGACCGAGTCGGGAAGGGGCCGGTCATTGGCCAGGCACGAACGTATCTCGCCCGAGAGACGGCGGAGAGAAATCTTCCGCAGCGGGGTCGGTGTGTCGAGATCGGCGGGGATTTCAGCCAGAAGGGAGCGGACCCGTTCGGCCATCCCCTCCACCGCCTCGGTCGGAGCGGTCCGGACGACGTTGTCGGCATCAATCGAAAAACCGCCGACCGCGCTGCGGTATCCCCAGCGGTAGAAGTCGCGGATACTGTAATCCTCGTAGTCGCCGTAACCGCCTCCGTAACTACCGCCGCCGTAGCTGCCGCTTCGGTTGCCGCTTCGGTTGCTACTTCGGTTATTGTTTCGGTTGCTGCTGTTGTTGTAGTTCTGGGCATAGAGCGACTCCCCCGCTAGCATCGAAATGACGGCAATGAGGAGAACGCCCCATCCAAGGAACCGGCTTTTGGAGTGCGGCAGAAGCGAATGCATCATGACATGTTCCTTTTGGCTGAATAAACCTCTTGAAGTCCGCAGAACGGCTCTTGAGGACCGTTACGGTACTGCGGGCGGGGACGGTTTCCCTGAACGGAATCACCCCATTATGACAATACTACACCCGTCTTTACCTGAAATCAAGCACTTTACCTATTTTACAATTGATTTCGGGTGAATTCGTTATCCGTTTATGCCGTTTAACCCGATTAAGGACCTGTGCGGTAACGTATGATAATGCTTGCGAAGATGATTGATGAATATTATCTATTTTTCTTATTTTTACTGTTTTACCGATTGTTCGTGCCAGTCAGGATTTTTTGGAAAAAATTCGAAATTTCCCCCCCCTTATGTTTGAAAACGGGGAAATTAAGGTATAATCTAGGGTGGTGTATTTTAACAAAATAACATGGGATTTTGTTTTTATAAAAGTTTGTTAGTTTTGCGTTACGCAAAAACCCAGCATCAGAAGGAGTTTGTGTATGTCGATTTTTAGTTTTTTCCGCAAGGCCCAAAAGGGACTCGGCAAGACCTCGAAAAAAGGCTTGGAATATCGCCGTTTCAAGCTTGAAGGTCTTGAAGAGCGTACCCTTCTGACCGCCGCCCCGTGGAGCACGGGCGATGATCCGTCCGTCACGACGATGATCGTGGTGACCGATGCCGTGCCGGTTGTCACCGAGGTTGACGATCCGTCTGTCGATGTCGGCGCCGGCGTCAACGTGCTCACCGAAGCGCAGCCCGAGGATACCGTCTATGTTTCGGTTTACGTCAAGAGTACCGATCCGCAGTATGGTGTTTCCGGCGGTTACTGCACGCTCTATTTCGACAACACCGGCTTCACCGCTACGGATCCTCTGAACGGCGGATACACCGTCAGTCCGATCATGAATACTCTGACGATGCTTGATGCCTCGAGGATAGCCTGTTCGACTGATGAGTACATTTCTGGATTCGGCGGTATGCCTACCGACATCCAGGCGGCGTATGGCTATACTCAGTGGGCTCTTGCCGGCACGCAGCAGTTCACTGTGAGCGCCGACGCTGACGGTGACTATGTCTTCTCGAACGGCATGATGCGTAATAGCAAGGGCGTTGAGAAGGAATCTAACAACTTCATCCGTGAAGACAGTGTCTCGCCGACGTACGTCATGGATGTGGAATTTGCTTCCACCACGCTTACTGTTAACAGTCAGCCTCAGCCGTCGGACGCTCCGGTAGTAAC
>ONWH01000029.1 GCA_900321495.1 uncultured Planctomycetota bacterium | reverse complement strand
GGAAGAAATCGGCGGAACCGCGCAACCTGTTTCGGGGGATATTCTCCTGGCCGGCTCTCGAGGAGAAGAACCAGCCGCGCACCTTCGCTGTATTGCTCTTCGGCTTCGGCGAGCGACGTGTATGTGTGGCTCTCGGTCCCGTACCCGTTCCCCAGCGCGGTCAGGCGTGCGGCGAGTTCGTGAAATTCGGACTGATCGGTCGGGCCGATCAGGAGAAAACAGTCGTGGTTCATTCTGACTTTGTTAATCTGGAAAAACTCCGTAAAATACGTTGTGAGTCTGATTCTACCTGAAACGAGCCGGTAGAGAAAGAGGGGGAACACCGGTGTGCGGATTGAAAGAACCTCTCTGAGTGATATAATTCAGCTCAACATCGTTATTCGTTTCCACACCGCCGTCTTTTGGAGGTCTTTGTGTCCGAACATCCTGCCGGTCCCGCACCCTGGGAAGATTCCCTTTCCCCCGCCGTCGAACCTGAGTTCTCCGCCGTGCCGGACGAGGCGGAATCGATTCCCCCTGAGAAAGCCCCCCTGATCAATGAGATCGCGGTCGAGTTCATCGGGTTCTGGAACCGTCTGATCAGTCAGACAAACTGGGAAAAAGGGAAGGTGATTTACTCGTGGCGAACCCGCCTCATTGAGGCGGGGCTCCCCCGCAGCGTCTATTCCGATGAGGCGATTGCCCAGCGGATCGGCGGAATTTCGAGTCAGCATGTCGGGCGTCTGCGCCGTGTGTATGAAAAGTTCGGCACCGACGGCGCTCCGTTCCGCGGCGAGGTGTACAAGTCGCTCTATTGGAGTCATTTCCAGGCGGCGCTCGACTGGGAAGACGCTCCCCGCTGGCTCGAAAAGGCGTCGGCCGAAGGGCTTTCGGTCGCCCAGATGCGGATTGCCCGCTGGGAAGAGTTCGGCGCGCCGGCCGACCGGAAACCGAAGGATTCCGATATCGTCGCCTCCGAGCCGGACGAGGATGTGAATCCCCGCAACGATTCGGGCGCCGATTTTCTCGATGCTCTTCCGATTGCCCTTTCCGAAGAGAAGGACGGGAAAGAAAACAGCGCCGAACCGGCGGAAAAGGGAGCGGGCGAAACGGACGAGAAGCCGGAAAACTCGGCACTTCTCCAGCAAAAGGGCTCCAACGAGCCGTGGACTTCCCCCGTCGCGTCGGCCAACGATATCCTCATTGCGATGGGGGAATTCCCGTCCCTTCCCGATGACCTGGCCCGCCCGATCGGCGAACTGAAAGAGGCGATTGTCAACCACAAAGTTTCCGGCTGGGCCGAAGTCTCGCAGAACGATCTGCTTGTCTGGCTCGGGGCGCTGCGCGGCCTGGCCCTTTCGCGCGAATGAAAGATCATCCCGATTACGCCGCGATCTTAAACTGTTATGCAAACCAGTCCGAGCGGGATGACATTCCTCCGCTCGGCGATCCTCCTCTCCCTCTTTTGGTGACCGGGATCACCGGGGTAGCCGGGTATAACGCCCTGGCCTATTTTCAGTCCCGCTTTCCCGGGCGCGTCTTCGGAATCCTCCCTCCCGATGCCGCCGGGTTTACCGCGCCCGATGTCTTCTATCTGCCGGTCGAGGATTTCCGAGCGCTCGAAAAGCTCTTCGAACGTCACCGGTTCGCCTCGGTCCTCGACTGCGCCGGAAACTGCGCGCTCAAGGCGTGCCAGCTCGAACCGAAGATTGCCTGGACTCTCAACGTGGAGGTGGTTCGGAATCTTGCCCGGCTGACCCGGCGTCACGCGATTCGTCTGGTTCACCTTTCGGTCGATATGGTCTACGGCGGCCGGCCGGGGGGGAACTGGCGCGAAGAAGAACCGCCGGCCCCGGTCAACGTCTACGGCGAGACGATGGTTCAGGGGGAAGAACGGCTTCGGGACGAGGACCCCTATGCGGTGACCCTGCGGATTTCGATGCCGATGGGGCTCAGTTTCAACGGGCATGCCGGGGCGATCGACTGGATCGCCGCGCGTTTCAAGAAGAACCGCCCCGCGACCCTCTACTACGATGAGGTCCGCACCCCCACCTATTGCGACTGTCTCAACCGCGTCTGCCGCGCATTTCTGGCTAATTCCTACGCCGGGCTCCTCCACGCCGGGGGGAGGCGGCAGGTCTCCCTCTACCAGATGGCGCAGATTATCAACCGGGCCGGCGGATACCGGCGCGACCTTCTCTACGGGCTGATGAAGTCCGAAGCGTGTCCCGTTCCGCCGCGGGTGAGCAACTGCGCGCTCAATTCCGAAAAAATCGCGCGCGTTTTGGGCTACGAGCCGTTCGATCCCTGGCCCTTCGATCCGGAACTCGTTCCGACCGGCCGTGCGTGGCACCGCCTCCCCCTGGCCGAAGGGTCAACCGAATACATGAACCGCGTTTTGGGATTCAATCCCCGTTACGCGGGGTGCGCTGCGGCGCGTTAGGAACGAAAAAAACGCAAGAGGACAGGAAGCCTGTCCTCTTGCGTTTTTCCTTTCAGAGGATGTCGGAAACCTACTCGAGACCCCACTCCTTGATGAGCATTTCAGCGCCCGGGGTCATCTTGCGGAGCTTCGCGGCCCAGACGGCCTTTTTGGCGGCATCGGCCTTAGGGAGTTCGCTCTTCATTTTGCGGAGGGTTTCCCGACGCTTGCGGCGGGCGTTGATTTCCTTTTTGCGTTCGCTGATAGACACCTGT
>ONWH01000051.1 GCA_900321495.1 uncultured Planctomycetota bacterium | reverse complement strand
GACCGATGAAGCGGTCGGCGATCAGCCCTCCGAAGAGCGGGAAGAAGTAGACCAAACCGGTAAACCAGCCGTACAGGTTATACGCTCCCTTTTCGGTCCAGCCGAATCCCGGGTTCGACGAGGTGAGCGCCGAGGTCAGGTAGAGGACCAGAAGCGCCCGCATCCCGTAGTAGCAGAAGCGTTCCCACATCTCGGTGGTAAAGAGAACCCACAGTCCGATCGGGTGTCCCAGAAACTGCCGGTCTTTCGGATTGATCTGTACGCTGTTTTCCATCTGTTTCTTCCCCGTTTTTCAGTCTTTGAGTTCCTCAACGAACGCTTTCGCCGAAAGGGGCTCGCCTGTCGCCCGTTTAACGAACTCGTTCCAATGCCAGCGCATTCCCGGCTTGAACACCTTCTCGATCAGCGCGGCGCCGACTTCCTTCGACGCGAAATGTTCCGCATCGAAGGGGAGCGATTTACGCAGCTGCGCGCCGAAAAGTTCCCCCAGCATATAGTTGTGATAGTAGACCGGCGCGATCACGAAATGCGGTTTGCTAGCCCAGTCGGCCTTGTTCCGTTCGGGGGGGCGTTTCATCAGCTGGTACTTTTCGACCATATCCCACCAGAGGGTGCGCAGATCCTGATCGGGATCGGCATAAAGTGCCCGTTCGAAGTGGAACATCACAATCGTCCACCGGCAGAAGAGGAGCTGTTCGCGGATCCGCTGTTTCCTTAAGGCGCGCTCGGCCTCCCGCGCCCGGACGGGTTCAACCCCGGCAAACTCAATGAGCCACTGGGGATAGTCGGTAACCTTCTCGAACATCATCGCGATCCCTTCGGTCGTGAAGATATGGCAGGCGGTGCGCAGGTCGTAGGGAAGGGCCGGATCGACGTAAATCTCATAGACCGAATGGCCAAGCTCGTGCAGCTGGGTACACATCCATTCCGAAGTCGGTTTCAGGTTGCACAGGACGCGGACATCCCCTTCCAGGTTCATGTTGTTGCTGAACGCGTGCTGCGATTTCCCCTCGCGGTCGAACAGATCGCTCTTGGCCAGGATACCTCGTGTCTCGAGTCCGAGGGCGTCGTAGTAGCGGATCGCGATCTGATTGATATCTTCGGCGGTCTTCCCGGTATAGAAAATGTTCTTGTCGATTTCGGCCGAAGGGGGCGCCTGCTGGAAGAAGGGATTGTCGTAATGCCAGGGCATGATCTCCGAAACGCCGAACTTCGCTTTCAGCTCGTCATCGAGTTCCCCTTTCACCTTTTCGAAGATCGGCGCGGTCTCCCTTTCGAGCTCGTCGAAGATCGCGGTCAGTTCGGCGGGATCGAAATCCTGGAACGAGACGGACATCTCCCAGTAGTTGTCATAGCCCAGAGAGCGGGCGGCCTCGTTCCGAATCTTCGCCAGCTCGACGATCCGGTCGGCAACCAGTTCACCGACCTGTTTGAGCGCTTCCCATATCTCCTGACGCTTCCGTGAGTCGGTTTCCTTTTCGAGCATTTCGAGAAGTTCGTTGTTGGTGTACTCCTTTCCGTCCAGGACGCCCCTCTGATTCTGGAACGCCTGCTCGATTTCGCCGGAGAGTTTCGTCATTCTCTCCATGATCTCCTGGGGAAACTGCGCCTGCCGGTACGCGTTGGCGACCTCGTCGGTTTCGCGTCTCAGAAGGGGAGGCAGCTCCCCCTCGCTTTCGGCCGCGGCCAGGAGCCGTTGGAACGTCTCGAACTTTTCCTTCGAGGAATGGTAGGCGCTCATCGCGATGGTCGCCTGCGTGTACTTCTCAAACGCCTCGTCGGTACCGGTGGTCATCGCGTCCCACCAGGAATAGGAAACATCGCAGAAGAGTTTATGGAAATCCTGCTGATAGGCTGTCAGAAAATCTTTCAGCGTTTCGCCGTCGGCGGCGCGGAGAGCGTTTAGCATAAAACCTCCCAGAAGCAAAAGGAAGAGTCCCGTCTTTTTCATCGATATTACCTCGTTTCCGTTCGATATTCCCGCCGCGGCGGATCGGAACCGGTGCATGCGGGAACAGACCATGCCGGACGTCCGGCACTGCGGCATTATACCAGAAGAGAAAAGAGCGTTTAACCCCAAATTGCCCCGTTTGAACGGAACGCGAAGAACCGAAAATCTAAAAATCGAGGAGGAACGGCTCGATCTTCGCGAACTTCTTCTCGCCGATTCCCTTGACGCGGAGAAGTTCATCTTTCGACCGGAACCCGCCCGATGCGGCGCGGTATTCAAGAATCCGGTCGGCCAGAGCGGGTCCGATTTCGGGAAGGAGGACAAGCTCTTCTTTTCCGGCGCTGTTCAGATCGACAAGATAGCCGTACTCCGTCTTAAAACGAAGGGGAACCCGGAATGTCCGGTCAAGGCGCGCCCGCTCGAACTCGGCGCGTTCGGCACGGGTCGGAATCACGGCGTAGCCGGGAAAGACGGCGCTTTCTTTCGGCAGCGGACGAAGCGGACAAAGGTACGCCGCCGCCGCGGCCATCGCAAGCCCGCACAGGACCCCCAGAGTGATAAGGTCTTTTTCCCGAATCGGAAGGGACATGGAAACAGACGAAAAAAAATGGTTAAGGACGAACCTTAACCACCCATACAACCCCAAACGGACGCGCCGCCCGGAAGGGCGGCACGCAAAACAATATCAGCGGACGCGGACTCAGTGCGCAGCCATCTTGGCGGCACGATAGGCGCGGCGCTCGGCGCGAAGACGGGCACGGCGCTTGATTTCGCTCGGCTTCTCGTAGTTTTCGCGGCGGCGCATTTCTTTTTTGATCCCGCTCCGTTCGACAAGCTTGCGGAAACGGCGAACGGCATCTTGAATGGTTTCTTTTTCACGCAGGGTTAATTTAACGACCAAAACAGACCACCTTTCTTCGTTAAAAAACGGTGTGACATCATCCTGTGGATATACTCTTAGGCTTATCATAACCGACAAAAAAAAGTTGTCTATAGGGGGGTGTCGCTCAAAAAGGGAAAATTTTGATGAAATAGGCGTTTTTTCAGATTTGAGGCTTGTAACGGCCAAGAGGCAAACGTTCTCCGAGGCGGCGATTTCAGGCCGATTCTATAAGGAGCGCTCTTAAATCGCGCCACCAAAAGAATTGATTCCTAAAATAGATCCGTTAGAATAGAAGGCGGCGGCAGCATATGGCGAAACCCTCTCTCATTGAAAAGATGGAAAAGGAACACCAAAAGCTCCTCGACAAGGTCGACGAACTCGACCGTCTGGTCAGCGAGGCGCTTAAAGAGTGGGAAGCCGCGCAGAACGGGGAGGACGCCGAGTCACCCGATACCGAGCCGACTGAGGCGAAAACCGACTAACCGGGGAAATCCAATGACGCAGACGGTTCCGTCCAAAGAGCTCTCATTCGTCAAAGACAGCCGTTTTTTCGTTTCCGATACCTTCTCGCTCTACGTCCATCAATGGTATTCCGAGACCCCGCCGAAGGGGATCGTCTTTTTTGTTCACGGAATGGTCGAACACTCCGGCCGCTATGAAGAGTGGGGACGTTTCCTCGCCCAGCACGGGTACGATGTCTACGCCATCGATCAGCGGGGGCACGGACGTTCGGACGGCGCACGCCTCTGGATGCACCGTTTCACCGACCTGATCGACGACTTCTGCGCCTTTGTCGAAAAGGGAGCGGCGCAGTTTCCCGGCCTTCCGGTCTTCATCGCCGGAATGAGCATGGGGGGCGGGGTCGCGATCCGTTCGGCTGTCCGGCTGCAGACGACGGTGCCGAACTTCGCCGGGACGATTCTGATCGCCGCGGCAATCCGCACGAACCCCTATCTCTACCCGGTACTCCGCTTTATGGCGCCGTTTTTCAACATCCTCATTCCGCGAATCCGGATCATCAAGCCGGGAATCGGAGGGCTGGCGGTCTCGAAAAAGGTCCGCGACGACTTCCGGAACGATCCGCTCGTCTGCCGGGACCGGATGACTGTCCGGTTCGGCTGGGAAAACGTCAAAGCGCTGAAAGTCAACCGGCGTTGCGCGCCGCTGATCACCGCACCGACCCTGATCTGTCAGGGCGCGGCCGATATGATCGTCTACCCCCCCGGCGCCGAAGAGTTCTGCCGGAACCTGGCCGCGGCCGACAAGACGCTGAAACTCTACCCGGATTTCGGGCATGACGTCCTCCATGAAGAGGGGAGCGAGACCGCCTGGAATGATATTCTCGACTGGCTCAACAAACAGACGTCCAAGGTGAAATAATGCCCACCGCACACGAAGAAGATTTCAATCTCCCCCTCTGGAAGATCGTTCTGCGGCATCTGCTCCGTCCGCGGACCTGGATCTATCCGATCATCGTTCTGATCGTCGTCTACTTCCTTCTCCCCCGTCTTGCGCGGCAGACGGCACCCACGGCGCCGAACAGCGGCGGCAACGGGACGGTTCTTTTCGGCGGAGGAGAAAAACCCGGTCCGTCGCAGTCGACCGACGCCGAAGGGAACATTCACCGGTTCGCCGTACCGGGAAACGGAAAGTGACTCCGCGCTTCTTCTACTCCTGACCCGGTTCCCGCGGCGCGGACCGATCTCCCGAGAGGAGCTGCACCGCACGGTTCAGCTGCGGGTCGGCACTTTCGGGCGAGGTAAAGTCACACTCGGTCTCGGCGATCGGCCCGTCCGCCTCGTCCGGTTCGATGAGATCCATTTTCCGCGCACGGTCAAAGATAAGGCGTGTCATCGGCCCGGACAGGCTCTCGCCGTCGGCCGGCAGGGAACGCCGGTCAGCCAGCAGGAGAACCGCCCCGCGCTGATAGTTGTCCAACTCGATGCGGTTCTCTCCTGCGGGAGAAACGCCCCATGTGTCATCGTCCGCCGCTCCGGCGGCTCGATGGATACTCTTCCCGCTCGGCCGGTTAAATGAGGCGCATGTCAGCCGGATCATCCCCATCTCCAGCGGCAGGGTACTAAGCTCCTGCACCGTTCCCTTTCCATAGGAGCGGGTTCCGACCAGAGTCGCACGGTGATGATCGGCCAGGGCTCCGGCGACGATTTCCGAGGCGCTGGCGCTCTCCTCATCGATCAGCACGGCGAGTTTCCAGCCGTATTTTTTCCGGCCGTCGGCGGTGATCCGCTTCTGAACCTCCCCTCCCCGGCCCCGGATCGTCACCACCTCGGCCCCTTTCGGCAGAAACGAAGAGCAGAGTCCGGCGGCCCCTTCCAGAAAGCCTCCCGGATTCCCCCGAAGATCGATGATCAGCGAGGTGACCCCGTCTGCGTCGAGCTTTTTGAGCGCTTCCTCGAAAAGGGGGACCGTCTCGTCGGTGAACTGGTCGACCCGAACGTAGCCGACCGACGGTTTTCCGTCGAGCGTGTAGATCCACGACCCGTCGCCGGCGCGGCGGTATCCGGTCACAATATCGAGCTGCACCATCGCGCGGCGGATCTCGACCTCCCGGACCGCTTCGGCCGATTCGGGCTCTTCTCCCCCGTACCTCCGCAGGACGTCGCCGCGCGAACGGACCGAAAGGAGAACCGGTTCATCGAGATCTCCGAAAAGGATTTCGTGTATATCTTCTGGCGATCTGCCGTCAATCTTTTCGCCGCCGATCGCCGTGATCCGTTCGCCGAACCTCAGTCCCGCGTTCCACGCCGGCGATCCGTAGACCGGAGTGAACCAGAGTTCGCCGCGCGCCTCGTCGACCGCCATGTGGCCAATCCCGATCCCCGCGAACGTTCCCTGAATTTCCTCCTCGTAAGCTTCCTCTTCATCGGGCGG
>ONWH01000339.1 GCA_900321495.1 uncultured Planctomycetota bacterium | reverse complement strand
TTCGGGATTCCGTTGGCCCATTCGATCTTCAATGTGACGAATGCGCTTCTTTTTCTGCCGTTTACCAGGATATTCGCCCGGCTGCTGGCGAAATATATACCGGATCGGGTGAAGGATGAACGGCCGACCGAAACAGGGCTCGATCCGAGGCATATCACTTCGCCGAATATTGCGGTTCTGCAGTCGCGGCTGATCGTTCAGCGGATGGCGAAACGGTGCCACAAATTGGGGGAGGATGTGTTTCGGCTGGTTCAGGGGCCTCTGGATAACGAGAAAGAGATTCAACATCCGTTCCATGAAGAGGAAGCGTTTGACCGGATACAGGACGAGGTGATCCGTTTCACTTCAAAAATCCTTTCGATGAACACTTCGCCCGATTCGGCGGAGCAGGCACGGGAACATCTCCGTATGGCCGACGAGATCGAGTCGGTAAGCGACTATTTAATCTCGATCCTGAAATCGGCGCTGAAACTGAAAGAAAGCGGTCAGGAGTTGCCGGACTTTGTAAAAAGCGGTTTGGCGCACCTTGGTGAGCGAACACTTTTCCTTCTTAAAGATATCAACAGCGCATTCGGTGGTCACGAGAGCGCGGATTATTTTCTGGCGACCATCTACCTGACATGCCAGGAGCTGTCGACGGAACTGAAAGAACTGCGCAGCAGGTTCATGGCTGAGATGGAGAAGGGGAGCTATGATCCGGCTTTGATCGCGGGGGTTAACGCCCAGCTGGCGTTCTACCGTCAGGTGTGGGAGCATGTCCGGAATATTGCCGAGGCATTCTGCGGGGAGAAGTAGAGCGGCCAGCCGAATTACACGGCAGAGACACTTCGGATATAGGTTGGAAGACAAAGGAATCTGCCCCTGTCGTTGGTCGCCGACGGAACGATGAAGCGTCAAAATGCACGGGCAGTGGGAGTGAAAGAGCCGATTTGCCGAAAAATTTTTTAAAAATTTTTTTCGGCAAATCGGCGGGGTCCCCTTCCAAAGAAGGGATTGACTGCGCGATTTGATATACATAGGTCTTTGCGTCGACAGGCGTGAAGGCTCTTTTTTTTAAGAGTGAAATTTGATTGTGTTAACACACCGTTCTGCCGAGGGGATTCTTCGGTTCCGGGAGTTTCCCCGAAGAAAATTTTTCTTGGCAAAATTTTCGTTTTGCCCTTTAAGAGAATAATTAAATTCGTTATAATCGTGAAGTCGATAATAACGAGCGTGGGGTGTTCTCCGCGCAGAAGTTTTATAGATTACAAACCTATCGAAGTGTTCTGTATCGGTTTTCTGTTTTTAGTCCCTTGTCCGGAACGCAGAAAACTTGATCGGCTTCGGGAACTTTAAGGAGATTCCTATTATGGCAAAAGTCGCCGCTGCAACCAAGAAGGCCGCTCCGGCCAAGAAAGCTGCTCCTGCTAAGAAAGCCGCCGCTCCGGCCAAGAAGGCCGCCGCCCCGGCCAAGAAAGCCGCCGCTCCGGCCAAGAAAGCCGCCGCCCCGGCCAAGAAAGCCGCCGCCCCGGCCAAGAAAGTCGCCGCTCCGGCCAAGAAAGCCGCCGCTCCGGCCAAGAAAGCCGCCGCTCCGGCCAAGAAGGTCGCTGCCAAAGCCGCTCCGGCCAAAAAGCCCTGCGCCAAAAAAGCCTGCGCCAAATGCGCTAAGAAAGCCTGATTGAGCTTGCATCCTTTTTAAGTTTTGTTATAACCAATATACGCCCCAGTTTAACATGTGTGTGTAGTTGGTTGTGCAAGATTTGAGCACCCGTGGCGGTCCGGTGACCACGAAGCGGGGACTGGGGAATCATTCAAACTTTCATTCAGAAAGGGGTAAAATGAATCATTCACTCAGTCGCCGTTCGTTCCTGACTGCCGCGGGTTTTGCGTCTTTAGGTCTGGGAGCTCTTTACGGCCAGGAACTTAACCAGATCGAAGGATTTGAACATCTTGTCGAAGCGGACCGTACCAAAGTCTGGAAGATGGACACTGACCGTAAAATCCGTGTCGGCCTTGCCGGGTTCGGGCTTTGTGAGTTCGCCAGCCAGTTCTACTTCCAGAATCATCCGAATGTTGAAGTTGTTGCGGTGACCGACCTTTTCCCCGACCGGTGTGAAGGGCTTGCGCAAAAAGCGAAGTGCGATAAGAAATACCCCTCCCTCGAAGAGATGGTCAAGGATGACAATATTGAGGCAGTCTTCGTAGCGACCGATGCACCGAGCCATGCCGAGCATGTGATTGCAGCTCTGAAACACGGTAAGCATGTCGCCAGCGCCGTTCCCGCCTGCTGGGGGAGCCTGGAAGACGCAGACCGCCTCTATGAGGCGGTTAAAGAGACCGGGCTGACCTACGCGATGTTCGAGACGACCGCGTTCCGGCCCGGTCCGTATGCCGCGCGCCAGATTTACGGTGCCGGCGGGTTCGGGAAGATGATCTACACCGAGGGGGAATATTTCCACTATGGCTGCGGAACCCTGCCCGGTTACAAGGACTGGCGCCGCGGACTTCCGCCGCAGTGGTATCCGACCCACTCGAACGGTTTCTATACGACGGTGACCGGTAAAGGGTTTACCGAAGTCTCGTGTATGGGAATCCCGAGCATTCTGGAAGAATACCAGAAGGGTGCGAACCCGTATGATAACCCGTTCGGGACCGAAATCGCCCTTTTCCGGACCGAAGAAGGGGGGATGGCGCGGATGGGGGTCAGTTGGGACTCATGCGGTAGCTGGGGGTCGGAAACCGGCCGTCTGCGCGGTGAAATCGGTGCGTTCGACGGCGATAATTTCCAGCCGCTCAATGACCATGCCAAAGAGCTTGCCGCTTCGGTGAACCCTTCGATGCCGGCTCTGCCCGAAGGAGTGGAAGGGGGATATCACGGCGGTTCGCACGGACCGCTGATGTGTGATTTTATTGACGCTCTTCTGCGCGGCCGCCGTCCGACCGTCGATATCGCGATGGCGTTGAATCTGACGGTTCCGGGGATCGTGGCGCATGCCTCCGCCCTGAAAGACGGCGAACTGATGAAGATCAAACATTACGAGCATCTTGCGTAAAGACGCTCATTCCGGCCCTTTTCCGACAGGAACCGCCGGCGATTTCCGGTCGTCGGCGGTTCTTGCGTTCTGCGCTGAGGCGGAATTTACGCTTTGCGCCGTTTTCCCTCCGTTTCATGGGGAGCAGGACTCTTTTATCCGTTTTTTGAAATACAAAAAAGTTTGAGTTTTTCCGTTCTTTTCGCCTTTTAAAAAATCGAATTTTTGGTAGAATACGGGGAGCGGAGGAGTCTCTCAAAACAGGGAGGGTAAGTTACTTCTATGGGCAAGTCAAACAGAGGCCGCGCCCCGTCACGCAAGAAGGGGGCAGGAAACCCGAACGAGACGGTTGACATATTCGGTTACCGCCGGATGACCGAAGGAGGGAAACCCGGAGCACGCAGATCCAGACCAACGCCGATCGGGAATATCCTGCCGCAGATTATTGCCCGATACGGGCTCGGACGGAAACTTTCGGCCGAGCGCTTTCAGGAGGTTCTGCGAAAGGTTCTGACCGACCTCTTCCCTCCGGGCGAAAACGGATTCTATACCGAAAATTCGTATCGGATCCTCGGACTCCGGGCCGGAATCCTGCGGATCAGTGTGACCGATGCCCCGCTGATGTCCGAGTTTGCCTTCTACAAGGGGGAGATCCTCCGCCGGGTGCGGGAGGCGCTCCCCGAAGAAAAAATCAGCGAGATTCGCTTTACCTTGATTAACAACTGAAACGGAAACTGCAATGTCCGAAAATACCCCACAAGTCGGTTCTTCTGAGAGTCGGCCGATCATGACCACGCCTCATGCCAACGATTCGTACACTGCCAAAGACTTAGAGCATCTGAGCGACCGCGAACATGTCCGGATTCGGCCGGCCATGTACATCGGCGATACCGGAACCCGCGGGCTTCACCACCTGGTTACCGAAGTCGTTGACAATTCGATTGATGAGGCGCTGGCCGGATTCGCCGACACGATTTCGGTAACGATCAACAGCGACGGTTCGGTTACCGTCGAAGACAACGGCCGCGGGATCCCCGTCGAGATCCACCCCGACCTGAAAAAGTCGACCCTGGAAGGGGTGATGACAGTTTTGAAATTCGGCGGGAAGTTCAGTAAGGGTGCCTATCAGACATCGGGCGGTCTGCACGGGGTCGGCGTGACGGTGGTCAACTTCCTTTCGGAATGGTGTGTCGTCGAGGTTAAACGCGACGGTTATCTCTGGCAGCAGGAATACGAACGCGGAATTCCCACCGGCGATATCAGCAAGATGGAAAAGACCGACGCGCACGGCACAAAGACGACGTTTAAGCCGGATCCGCAGATCTTCCCGGATACCAAATTCGATTACAACAACCTCTTCCGCCGTCTGCAAGACCTCGCGTTTCTGAACCACGGGGTCAAGATCATCTACAAGGACGAGCGGACCGGTCAGGGGGAAACCTTTAAGTACGAAAACGGTCTGATCGATTTCATCAACAACCTGAACCGGTCGACCGAACCGATTCACCCCGATGTGATTTATCTTTCCGGCGAAAGCGACGGCGTCCGTGTCGAGATCGCGCTTCAATACACATCGGAATACACCGAAAATGTCCGTTCCTATGTGAACAACATTTTTACGCACGAAGGGGGAACTCACCTTTCGGGCTTCCGTAGCGCGCTGACCCGATGCCTGAACAACTACGGCAAGAGCCAGAACCTCTTCAAGAACCAGGTGCTGACCGGTGAGGATTTCCGCGAAGGGCTGACGGCGGTCATTTCGACCCAGGTTCCGAATCCCCGCTTTGAAGGGCAGACGAAAACCAAGCTCGGCAACGGCGAGGTCGAGGGGATCGTGAATTCGATCGTCGGGGACGGCCTTTCGAAATACCTGGAAGAGCATCCGCAGTCGGCGCAGTCGATCGTGAAAAAGGCGATCCTCGCCGCCGAAGCGCGTGAGAGTGCCCGGAAGGCGCGTATGCTGGTCCGCGAGCGGAAGGGGGCGCTCAATCACGGCGGGATGCCGGGGAAACTCCGCGACTGCTCAAGCCGCGAAATGGAAAAATGCGAACTCTATCTGGTCGAGGGGAACTCGGCGGGCGGGAGTGCCGAGGGAGGGCGTATTCGGGAGTTCCAGGCGATCCTTCCTCTTCGCGGCAAGGTGATCAACGCCTATAAGGCACGCGAAGTGAAAGTTCTGGCCAACGAAGAGGTCAAGAGTATGATCACCGCGCTCGGCTGCGGGATCGGCGATGAGGTCGACCTTGCCAAACGCCGGTACGGCAAAGTTGTGATCATGACAGATGCCGATGTTGACGGTTCGCATATCCGCACGCTTCTGCTGACCTTTTTCTATCGGCAGATGTACCGTCTGGTTCAGGCCGGATGCGTTTACGCCGCCCTTCCGCCCCTGTACAAGGTGCGTAAGAAGGGGAGCAAAAACGCGCCCCCGCGCTATGTTCAGACCGACGAAGAGATGCGGCGCGAACTTCTCGAAAGCGGGATTGCCGGCGCGGTCTTTGACCCTCAGGACGGCCGTCTGATCGAAGGGGAAGCGCTCGGCAGCCTCTGTAAGACACTCAGTCAGATCGAAGACTCGATTCAGGCGCTCGAACGGCGCGGGATCAGTCTGCGCGAACATGCCGCCCGGCAGGATAAAGAGACCGCGCGCCTGCCCTATTACCACGTCTTCTGGAAGAAAGAGGAACACTGGTTCCTGACACGGCGCGAGTTGGACGAGTTCACCTCGAAGATCGAGTCCGAAACGGGCGAATCGGTCGAAAAGCTGACCAGCCACGACAGTCTCGGTTCGGCACTGAGCGGCGGTGACCAGCCGCTCGCCGCCGAAGGGGAAGATCTTGGAGACCGCGGTCTGCATATCACCGAATTGCACGAAGTCCGTTCGCTGAACCGGCAGTTGGCCGACCTGCGCGAAATGGGGTTCGAAATCAACACGCTGATTCCCGAAAAACGCACCGGTCTGGAAGGTTCCCGCTATTATCTGCGGAAAGGAGACGCCGAGACGGGGATCGACGATTTGCGCGAGCTTCTGACAGCGGTGCGGCATTCCGGTGAGAAGGGGTTCATTATCACGCGGTTCAAGGGGCTGGGTGAAATGGATCCCGAAGAACTCCGCGAGACGACGCTCGATCCGAAGAACCGGTCGCTGGTGCAGATCACGATGGAAGACGCTTCGGCTGCCGACGACCTGTTTCGTGTTCTGATGGGGGACAGCGTCGAGCCGCGCCGGGAGTTCATAGAACAGAACGCTCTGGAAGTGAAAAACCTGGACGTCTGATTCTGAAGGGCCCGCGGGTTACACCGCGGGTTTTTTCTTGGTACGGTGTACAAATGGGGAACAGGTGCCGGAGAAGCTTTGCTGAGCCGGAAAGAAAACCACCTTTGATAAGGGAGACCGCGGTGAAAGTTCTGGTAACCGGAGCGGAAGGGTTCCTTGGAAAGAACCTCTGCGCGCAGCTTGAGAACATCCGGGAGGGGAAAGCGAAATGCGGGTTCCTCTCTCCTGAGCTCGAGCTGTTCCGCTACGATGTCGGGACGCCGTGCGAACTTCTCGAGACGTACGCACGGGAAGCCGATTTTGTGTTTCATCTGGCGGGTGTGAACCGGCCGAAAGAAACATCGGAATTTATGCGGGGCAACCGTGACCTGACAGGCCGCCTTCTCGGTCTTTTGGAGAAGAACGCAAACCGTGCGTCGGTGATGATCTCCTCTTCGGTTCAGGCGGCGCTGGATAATCCGTACGGGGAATCGAAACGCGCTGCCGAAGAGCTTCTGTTCGACTACGCCCGGCGGACCGGCGTGCCGGTCTGCGTCTATCGGTTCCCGAACCTTTTCGGGAAATGGAGCCGACCGAACTACAACAGCGCCGTGGCGACCTTCTGCCACAATATCGCCGCCGATTTGCCGATCACTGTCCGCGACCCGTCGATCACCATTACACTCGCCTATATTGACGATGTGGTTGACGAGCTTCTCCGCGCCCTGGCGGGCCGGCCGACCCGCGAAGGAGACTACTGTGTCGTGCCGGTCGTTCACCGGGCGACTCTTGGCGAGATCACGAGCGCGCTCTATTCGTTTAAGGCCTCGCGCGAAACCAAAACGGTTCCCGACCTTTCCGATCCGTTCACCTCCAAATTGTACGCGACTTATCTGAGTTTTCTGCCGACCGACCGGTTCGCGTACCCGTTAAAGATGAACGTCGATCCGCGCGGCTCGTTTACCGAAATGATCCGCACTTCTGACCGCGGGCAGTTTTCGGTTAACGTTTCCAAACCGCATGTCGCCAAAGGGAACCACTGGCATCACACCAAGAACGAAAAGTTTCTGGTCGTTTCGGGAACCGGTGTTATCCGGCTCCGTCCGATCGATTCAGATGAAGTGACCGAATATTACGTCAGCGGCGAACAGCTGCGGGTCGTTGACATTCCGCCCGGCTATACTCATAACATTGAAAACCTGGGCGAGACCGACATGGTCACCGTGATGTGGTGCAGTGAATGCTTCGATCCCGATCGTCCCGATACCTATTTTCTGCCGGTTCAACCTGAACAGCCTATGGAGAAGTCAACATGAAGGTGATGACCGTTGTAGGAACCCGTCCCGAAATCATCCGCCTCTCACGCGTTCTTTGCGCGCTTGACCGGTACTTTGAGCATCAGATAGTTCATACGGGTCAGAACTACGACTACGAGCTGAACCAGATATTTTTCGATGATCTGCAGCTGCGTAAACCGGACTATTTTCTCGACGCAGCCGCGGCAGGGCGGAACGCCGCGGAGACGGTCGGCGCGATCATCGCCAAAGTCGATGCGGTTCTTGCCGCGGAAGAGCCGGATGCGCTTCTCATTTTGGGGGATACCAACAGCGCCCTGGCGGCGTATCCCGCCAAGCGGCGCAAGATACCGGTCTTTCACATGGAAGCGGGAAACCGCTGTTTCGACCAGCGTGTGCCGGAAGAGATTAACCGCAAGGTGGTCGACCATATCAGCGATATCAATCTTCCCTATTCCGATATTTCACGCGAGTACCTGCTGCGCGAGGGGCTTCCGCCCGACCGAGTGATCAAAACCGGCAGCCCGATGTTTGAGGTCCTCAGCTACTATCGTCCGGGAATTGAGAAATCGGACGTCCTGACCCGGCTCGGACTTGAAACGGGGAAATATTTTGTGATCAGTTCCCATCGGGAAGAGAACATCGACGACCCACGCCAGTTCGCAGGGCTTCTTGAAATGCTCCGCCGTCTGGCTGACCGGGGTGAACGGATTATCTTTTCGGCCCATCCGCGCACGCGCAAACGGATTGAGGCGTCCGGCGCAGAGATAAGTCCGCTGGTCGAGCTGATGAAGCCGCTCGGCTTTTTCGACTACAATGCGCTTCAGCTGCACGCTCACGCGGTTCTTTCGGACAGCGGCACGATCAACGAGGAATCGTCGATTCTGAACTTTCCGGCGATCAATATCCGCAACGCCCACGAGCGGCCCGAAGCGATGGAAGAGGGGGGCGCGATTATGACCGGCTACTCCTGGGAGCGGATCGAAAACGCCCTGAAAATTCTCGAAAACCAGAAACGCGGCACCGAACGGACTCTCCGTCCGGTCGCGGACTACTCGATGCCGAACGTATCCGAAAAGGTGGCGCGGATTATTCTGGGGTACACCGACTATGTAAACCGGTTCGTCTGGCACAAGGGGTGAGCGGTCAGTCGATCTGGGATATCCCGGAAGACGAAATAAGCCCCGCTTGGGGGCTTATTTTTGACCGTGGTGCAAACTGCGCACGGGGACAGCTGTGATCAGCCTCGGTACGGCTGGGTCCAGGCGGCGTTTTCCGTTTCCCAGTCCTTTTTGACGGCGCCTTTTTTGTAAATCTTGGCACGGACATAGAGGTCGTCCGGTTTCAGCGTGTAGCTCGCTTCGGTCCCTTCCGCCGACTCGAGGACTTTTCCGATTTCTTTTGAATAGCATTCCAGTTTTCTCGGAAGCGACTTTCCCTTCTCGTAAGGGGTTTCGGCGTATTCGCAGTCGGGGTTGTAGTCTTTCTTGGTGCCGATAAAATCGATGACGTATTCCCCTTCTTCCTGAACGTCGATCTTGACTTCGAGTGTTTTGCCGTCGAAGCGGATATCCTCGAACGCCAGTCCCTGCGTTCCGTGCGCGGCGTAGAAGTCACCGGCGCGGATGGCGGCGAGTATGTCGGGAATTTCAAGTTTTTCGGCTCGGACCACGCTCCAGCCGACTCCCCACTGGTCCATGCTGTGGAAGTCGTCAGACCCCATTCCGTAAAGGAGCGGCTGGTCGTGCGTGACGCGGTAGGCGTTGACGATATCCCACATCTGTTCGG
>ONWH01000006.1 GCA_900321495.1 uncultured Planctomycetota bacterium | reverse complement strand
GGGAAGATATCGCCGTCGCTGGCGCTCGTCTCGTTGATCAGACAGACCATCCGCGCGGCACAGGCATTGTACGGATAGGTTTCGGGGGTATCGCGGTCGTTCCCCAGCCGGGTCCCCAGGACCTTCTGGTTCAGCCGCATCAGGACCCACTGCGAAATGTTCCCGCCGCCGTTGTTCCGGTCGTCGATCACCAGACCGTCCATCTGACGCTGCGGATAGTACCATTTCAGGAACTCATAGGAGCCTTCCGCCCCCATATCGGGGATATGGATGTAGCCGACCTTCCCGCCCGTCGCCTTCAAGACGCGGTCGCGGCGGTCGAGGACGAATTCCAGATACCGCAGGTTCGCTTCGCTGGCGATCGGCTTATAGACGATCGTCCGCGCATCGGCGCCGTCGGCCGACTTCGAAACCTTCCAGGTCACCTGACCGGTCTTTCCGACCAGGAGACGGTACGGATTGTCGCTTCCTGTGAGTTCTTCCCCGTCGATTTCGAGAAGATAATCCCCCTCGGCGACGTCGACGCCCGGCTCGGTCAGGGGAGAGCGGTATTTGGCTTCCTCGTTCTGTCCCTTATAAATCTTGGCGATCCGGTAGCGGTTCGATTTTCTGTCGAGCTCAAAGAGAGCGCCCGCCAGCCCCGACGGGGTCCGTTTCGGGATCGTGAAATCGCCGCCCTCGATGTAGGTGTGTCCGCAGTTCAGCTCCGAGACCATCTCCGAGAGGATATAGTTCAGATCGGACCGGTGAACCGTCCACGGGAGAAGCGTCCGGTAACGGGCGCCGACCTCCTGCCAGTCGCAGCCGTGCATATTCGAAACGTAGAAGTAGTCGCGGTACCGGCGCCAGACCTCGTTGAAAATCTCAACCCATTCCTCACGCGGATTGATCACCGCCGCCAGTTCGGTCGAGACGCTCTTCGCCTCGCCGGGCGAGGCGGCGGCGTCGCCGACCTTGAACCCGCTCTGGCGGTAGATGATCTTCCCGCCGTCCGGCGAAAGGGTAAAGACCGGAATATCTTCCCCGTAGCATTCCGCCTTCTTCTTTTTCAGGTCATAGACCATCACCTTGTCAGGGGTCTCCCCGTCGCGGCCGTAGTAGGGCGCCGACGACGATTCCCAGAAGAGAAACCCGTCGGCGGCGGCCAGATGGGTGTAGTTCCCGCTTTCGACGTCGAGACGGAAGACGCGGCCGGCCAGACCGCTGAAGTCAATCTCCTTCGTCTCTCCCTCCGTGTCTTTCTTTTCGCTGTCTTTCCCGTCCCCGGCGGTCTCTTTCTCTTTCGAGTCCTCTTCGGCCCCGTCGGCAATCTCCGCCTCGTCGCTTTCGGGCGCGGCCGGCGATTTCACGTCGGGCCGGAGCGTCACGCCGAATATCCCGGTCATCCGGTTCCCGGCGAAGTTCCACTCAATCTGGCTGATCTGCGGATAGAACTCGCGCATTCCGAGGAAATAAAGGATATCGCCGTCCGGACTCCAGGCGGGACTTGTGTGATCGAAAAGGGAATCGGTCACCTGATGAGTCTGCCGCGTCTCGGCGTCCCAGATGTAGATCGTGCTGTAATCGACGCCGTTTTGCGTGTTATACGCCAGGTACCGTCCGCAGGGGGACCAGGCGGCGGAAAACTCGGTTCCGCTCGTGTTGTGCGCCACCAGCACCTTTTCAAAGGCCGGGGCGCCCTCCTTGCCCGAGTCGGTCTCCAGAAGGGCGTACAGATTGTTCTTCGCGTCGCGGACCGCCAGTTTCTTCGAGTCCCCCGACCAGACCAGGTCGTTGAGCATCGAGGTCATCGAGTCGGTCACCTGCGTTTTGTTCTCTCCCAGCTGGTCGAAGGTCCAGACCTGATCTTCCCCCGTCTCGTCGGAAATGAACGCGATCCGCCTGCCGTCTTTCGACCAGACCGCGCCTCGCTCATGCGCGTTTGACGTGCGGGTCAGGTTCCGCGCCACGCCGTTTTCGAGCGGAACGGTCCAGATGTCGCCGCGGGCGACGAAGAGGGCGCGTTTCCCGCCGGGAGCCAGTTCGAAGAACTCGATGTTCTCACCGGCGTCGACCCGGGTCGGCCGCGCGTCGATCGCGTCGGTCGGCACATGGATCGCCAGCGCCTTTTCGGTTTCGGCCGCGGTATCGTAGCATTTGAGTTCGCCGCCGACCTCGTAGACGATCTTCGAAATCCCGTCGGAGCTCGCCCAGCGGACATCCCAGTCGCGGTACTCGGTCTTCTGCTCGACCTTCCCCTGCCGGGGATCAAACCGGTAGAGGTTCAGCGTTCCGTCCCGGTCCGAGACGAACCAGGCGGTCCCTCCCGCCCACATCGGATCGCGGTCGGTCCGCGGCGTGGTCGGAATCGGAAGGTAGTTGTCGGTGGTCCGGTCGTAGATCATAAGGTACTGCGCCCAGCCCCCTTCGTACCGCTTCCAGCTGCGGAAATCGCGGAACAGAGGGGAATAGACGATATACCGCCCGTCGAGCGCCATGTCCCCCGCGCCGGCCGACGGCATCGGCAGAACTTCGGGAAGCCCCCCGTCGAGTGAAATCAGAAAGAGGCGCGTGAGCGAATCGACGCCGTTCGAGAGTCGTGCCGACCGGAACATCACCGACTTGCTGTCCGGAGTCCATCCCATCACCTGGCAGTCGTACCCGTGGCGCGGCGCGCGCGGCATCGGGGTCGGATACCAGGTCAGGCGGCGCGGTTCCCCCCCCTCGGCGGGGATCACATAGACCTGTTCGTCGCCGTCGTACTGGCTCGTGAACGCGATCCATTTCCCGTCGGGCGAGAATTTCGGAAAGAGCTCCTGTCCGGGGTGCGCGGTCAGCCGCCGAGCCTCGCCGCCGTCGAGGGACGCCTTCCAGAGATCGCCGCCGTAACAGAAGACCACCTCATTATCAAAGACATCGGGGTACCTCAGAAGCCGGGTCGGCTCCTGGGCCGCCGCGGCGCCCGCCAGAAAGAACGCGG
This sequence comes from uncultured Planctomycetota bacterium, assembly GCA_900321495.1. Classification (GTDB taxonomy): domain Bacteria; phylum Planctomycetota; class Planctomycetia; order Pirellulales; family Thermoguttaceae; genus RUG695. The sequence continues at coordinate 3,837 of ONWH01000006.1, read as the reverse complement.
TCAGAACCGCGCCGATCAGCGCCGGCCGAAATTCACATCTCATCAGAACCTTCAGGCGAGAGAACGTCATCATCAAAACTCCTGCGTACGTCAGATCCTTCAAGCCCCGGCCCGCGCAAAGGGTCCGGGACGGGGGGCAAAAACATCCCATTCCCCCGCACCCCCCCGCATTATAACCGGAAGAGGGAAAACGGACAAGAAAAAATTCCGCGCGGCCGCCCCCTTCTCCCCTGTGCCGAAACGGCAAAATGAAAAAAAATAAAATTCTTCCCACTATTCCCATTGACATAGTATGATTTAATGTTTTAATAGGGGAACTTGCTCATATTGGCTCCCGGGTTCCCCCGGCAGCCGCCACTTCACCAAAAGAGAAAGGACGGATACCAAAAAGAACGTCAGCGAACCATCGGAAAAACTTGCAGCATCTGTGAATTCGTTGAAAAGAGAGGCGGTCTGAATGGACATTTTCATCTCAGGAATTTTGAGAAAATATTTCGGCGGACAGGCGGTTGTCGACGGTGCGGGAGGCACGATCAGACAGAACCTCGAAACTTTGGTAAACGAATATCCCGGCGCCGGGCGGATCCTTTTCGATGACGCCGGGAAGTTCCGGCGTTTCGTCTCGGTCTGGTCCGGCGGCGAAAATCTTTCCTCCGAAGAGGTCTGGGACAGGCCGCTGACCGGGACGGAACTTTTTCTGATTCCCGCCATGGCGGGGGAATCCGCTGGGGACCTGCCCGTTTTCGTTGAAGACCTCGATGCCGAAGACGCCTGCAAAAGCGCCGGTGCCGATCTCTGCGGTGCCGGCGGCCCGGCGGAACATCCTTCCTGCTGCGCCGTGTCAGACTGCTGCGGCGCTTCGGACTGCTGCGGCGCGCCGGCCGATGACTCCCCCTGCTGCGGCGCCGACCCGTGCGGCGGGCAGATCCTCATTCCGGAACGTCAAAACCGCGAAAGCATCATCCCCGAATACCGCCGGTGCGCCGTGGAACTCGACGATGCCGAAACGGCGCGGTACCGGAACCATCTGGCTCTGCGTGAAATCGGTATCCGGGGCCAGAAACGGCTGAAGGCGGCAAAGGTGGTCGTGGCGGGTGCCGGCGCGCTCGCCTCGCCGGTCATCCTCTATCTGGCGGCGGCGGGAGTCGGCAAGATCAAGATCGTGGATCCCGGGGAAGTCGCGATGCCCAACCTGCAGTCTCAGATTCTTCACACCGCCCGCGATCTGAACCGTCCCAAATCGGCGTCGGCGAAGGACTCGGCGCGGAACATCAACAAGACGATTCAGGTTGAGTCGGAAAATGCTGAAATCGATGCCGACAACATTCTCTCCCTTATCGAGGGGTACGATCTGGTCATCGACTGCACCGACAGCTACAAGTCACGCTACCTGATTAACGATGCTTGTGTTCTGCTGGGGATCCCGTGGATCTTCGGCGCGGTCACCCGCTTCGAAGGGCAGATCGGCATTTTCGACTCGAAATCGGGCGCGTGCTACCGCTGCCTCTTCCCGACCCCGCCCCCTGCCGAACTCCTCCCTCCCGACGGGGAAGAGGCCGTCTTCTCCCCCCTGGCGGGGGTCGTCGGCAGCATCGAGGCGGCCGAAGCCCTCAAGATGATCGCGGGACTCGGTATCCCGGCCGCGGGAAAGCTCCTGCTGATCGACGCGCTCAGCCTGCGGACCGAGCAGCTCGATGTGAGCAAGAACCTCGCCTGCCCCGTCTGCGGGAGCGACCCGGCAATCCGAACGATGGACGATTTCGACTCCGAACAGTTCGAACGTCCGCTCAGCACCGAACCTCTCCTCCCGATCGGATCGATCGCGCCGGACGAGCTGGCGCACCTGATCGACGGGGGGGTTCCGGTCATGATCGTCGATGTCCGCGAACCGCACGAACGGACGGCGCTCCGCTTCCCGAACGCCGTTCCGATTCCGATCGGCCAGATCGAGCGCCGCCTGCGCGAATTCGATCCCGAACTCGAAACGATCTTCGTCTGCAAATCGGGACGGCGCAGTCTGCTTGCCGCCGAGACGCTCCGCGGCCTCGGTTACAAAGGTCCCGTTTCGAGCCTGACAGGCGGAATCGACGCGATGAGGGATATCATGTTCTCCCACGAGGGCGCGTGGCTCTGATTCGGCGTGGAGAGGAAAATATGCATAGTTGTTTTACAGAAAACCGTTTTTAACACAACAATTTTCACACCGAAGGAGAAGAGAGAATGGCCAAAGAAAACATTGAAAAAGAAGTTGGGATCAACGCGCTGAACGCCCGGGCGGCGTACAACCTGGCGAACGTCACCAAGACGCCGCCTCAATTCGGGGCGCTGACCCCGAAATGGCTCACCCGGTTCCTTGAATTCAAGGGGCTCGACTCGGGCATCTACCGGGTCAACAAGGTCGTGGAGGAAAACTCGCCGCTCGAGGTTCTCTGCAGCCGGACCAAGAAAACCGACCTGATCCCCGAGGGTTTCGTCGACTACCAGGCCGAGCCGCGGGAGTACAAGCTGAACTCCCTCTCGACGATCATCAACGTGAACACCGCGATTGAAGACGTCTACAGCTCCCCCTATGATCAGGTCCAGGAACAGATCAAGCTCGCCATCGAGTCGCTCCGCGAACGTCAGGAAAGCCAGATCATCAACGACGATGACTACGGCCTTCTGAAGAACGCCGCCGACTCGCAGCGGATTCAGACGCGCAGCGGCGCGCCGACCCCCGACGACATGGACGAACTCCTTTCGAAGGTCTGGAAAGATCCGTCCTTCTACCTGGCGCACCCGCGCGCGATCGCCGCGTTCCAGCGTCAGTGCACCCGCCGCGGGGTGACCCCCGTTTTCACCAGCGTCGCCGGCGGGACCTTCCTCACCTGGCGCGGGATTCCGGTCATCCCGACCGACAAACTCCTGGTCGACGGTCTGAAGAATCCGAAATCGCAGAGCGGCAAGACGAACATTCTGCTGGTCCGTACCGGCGAGGCGAAACGGGGTGTGATCGGCCTGTTCCAGGCGGGTCTCAAAAACGAAGCCGCCCGCGGCCTTTCGGTCCGGTTCCGCGGCATTGACAACAAGGGGGTTGCCTCGTATCTGCTCTCGCTGTACTGCTCGGCGGCGATTCTGGCCGATGACGCAATCGGGGTCCTGGAAGATGTTGAGGTGGGTGAATACTATGACTACGATTAATCCGAACGAAGACTGGCTCCGGGAGAGTGAACAGCTCCCGCGCGGCGGCGATTCCCTCGGGGCCGCGGCGGAAGGCCTGCCGGACGATCTTTCCGGCGTTCTTTCGCCGGCCCTCCTTGCGGGGATCCCGACCGAGTCGGAGCTGGCCCGTCTGGCGAACTCCCTCTTCCCGGATCTGACGCAAAGCATTGCCGACGCCGAAAACGGATCGTCCGCCGGACCGGACATCGCCCGGCCCGAAATCACGTCCGCCGCAGGCGCCCCGGTGCCGGTCCCCGAAGCCGGCGCGTTTGACTGGGAAAATCCGCTGAAATACGACGCGCAGGCCGCCCGGGCGGCGGAACAGGCGCGGTCCGGCGCCTCGCAGGCCGCACAGCCGGCCGGCGCGTTCGGCGCGGCTCCGTCCCTGCAATACGATTCCCTGCCGCTCGAGTCCGCCCGGGAAGGGCTCTGCGCCCTGCGCGCGGCGCTCCCGCCGGAAACGGCGCTGATTCCCGAGTCCGCCGGACCGGGCGCGGGACATTCCGAAACGCCCGTTTATTCCCCGCAGGTTCTCTCGCAGGAGCAGGCGCGGGAGGCCGCCCGCGTCATTGACGTGCCGACCTCGCAGGCGGGGGGGGGTGAATTCGAAACGGAACCGGCGGCGAAGCCGGCGCC
>ONWH01000074.1 GCA_900321495.1 uncultured Planctomycetota bacterium | reverse complement strand
GGAAGCCGAACTGCGGAAACAGCTCGAAAAGAAGCAGGAGGAACTCGAAGAGGCCTTGCAGATGGCGCAGGACGCCAACCGCGCCAAGACGACGTTTTTGAGCAACATGTCCCACGACATCCGCACGCCGATGAATGCGATCATCGGGTTCACCGGACTCGCGGAAAGCCATATCCATGACACGGAGCGCGTTCAGGAGTATCTGACCACCATTTCGCGTTCCTCGGAACACCTCCTCTCTCTGATCAACGACGTTCTGGACATGAGCCGCATCGAATCCGGCAGGATGTCTCTGCAAGAGAAAGAGGAGTCCCTCTCGGAGATCCTTCATTCGATCCGGGACATCGTCCATGCGGACATCAAGGCAAAACAGCATAATTTCACCATCGACGCGGTGGACGTGAGGAACGAACTGGTGTACTGCGACAAGCTTCGCCTCAATCAGGTGCTGCTCAATTTGATCTCCAACGCCATCAAATACACGCATCCGGGCGGCACGATCACCCTGCGGATTGCGCAGAAGGACGCCTCCAGGACGGGTTACGGCTTGTTCGAATTCCGGTGCAGGGACAACGGCATCGGCATGAGCGAGGATTTCGTCAAAACCATCTTCGACCCGTTCACCCGCGAAGAGACGACCACCGTTTCGAGGATTCAGGGCACCGGGCTGGGCATGGCAATTACCAGGAACATCGTGGAGATGATGGGCGGCCGGATCACCGTCGCCTCAAAGAAGGGCGAAGGGACCGAATTCGTCATTTCGGTGGAGTTCAGGATTGCCGACATGGAAATGACTGATCTCGTGATCCCGGAACTGAAAGGTCTGCGCAGTCTGGTCGTGGACAATGATATCAATGCGTGCCGGAGCATCGCCGATATGCTTCAGACGATCGGTTTGCGCAGCGAATCGTGCGTTTCGGGCAAGGAAGCCGTTGCCCGTACGGAGGAATCTCTCCGTCATGGAGACCGATTCAAAGTCTATGTCGTGGACTGGCTGATGCCGGATGCGAACGGGGTTGAGACGGTCCGCCGCATCCGCGAGGTCGCCGGGGCGGGCGCGTTCATCATCATCCTGACCTCATACGACTGGACGGATATTGAGAAGGAAGCGAGGGAGGCGGGCGCAAACGGATTCATCTCGAAACCGGTCTTCCCGTCCGATCTCCAAAGAGTGCTCCTGCAGCTCTGCGGGAAAGCGAATCCCGATCAGACGGGCGCGGAGGAAGAGATCGTCTCGCTGAAGGGCAAAAAGGTCCTGATGGTCGACGACAACGAACTCAACCTCAAGATCGGGGCGTTGCAGCTGAAACAGCAGGGCATGATCGTCGATACCGCCCTGAACGGACAGACCGCGGTCAACATGATCTGGGAGAACGGCGTCGACACTTACGATCTGGTCCTGATGGACGTCACGATGCCGGTGATGGACGGATACGAGGCCACGTCCATCATCCGGAAACTCCCGGGCGGAAACAAGCTGAAGATTCTCGCGTTCTCCGCCAACGCCTTCGAGGAAGACAGGGAAAGGTCTTTGAACGCGGGCATGGACGGCCACATCGCCAAACCGCTGAAAGTGGACGAACTCTTAAGCGAGTTGAAACGGTTCGTCGTGTGACCTGGCATGAATTCACCCTGTCACGCTTAACGGTCTTGTCTCCGGCGCAATCTGACGCAGGAATACTCAAACGATATTATTCCTCTGTCGGATTCTTTGCGTAATCGATCGTGATCCCGATCCCGAAATGGAAATAATAGTCGGGATGTCCGGTGACGGGAATCCAGTAGGAGGTCGAGGGATGACCGTTTCCGCCGTCGGGCAAATGAGTCCAGGTCGCTTTTTCCTTTTTCACCATCTGCGCCTGACGGCACAGTCCGGCTTTCAGTCCCGGACAGCCCTTCGCGCAATTCGTTCCGACGATCCGTCCATATTTCTCCGCGGCCGGATTGACGGCGACGACGCGATGGGACCGGTGGCAAAGCGCCATCGGTTCAGGGAAGGCATCGCAGAGAAGATGGAATGCCTTGCTCAGTTCCGCCTCGATCCGGTTCTGTTCGGATGTCGCAGCCGGTTCTTTTTCATTCATGTTCGTGTTCTCCTTGAATATGTTTTGTTAGGGGTTCAGGCTGTGAAAAGTGACAAGTGCTGCCCGTCCGGGTGATGGGCGGAGTAGAGGCTGATGAAAACAATGTTTCTTTTCTTCAGCCGTTACAGCAGGGATTTTACGCAGTCTTCGACTTCTCCCATGTCGGCAGTCGGCTCGAACCTCGCCGCGACATTGCCTTCGCGGTCGATGACGAACTTGGTGAAATTCCATTTGATATCGGGTGTTTTTGCCCAATCCGGGTCCTGTTCGGCAAACTTCTTTTCCAGCAGATCCCTGAACGGATGCTCCCCGAATCCTTCGAATCCCTTTTGAGATTTCAGGTAGGCATACAGCGGCAGCTGATTCTTTCCGTTGACGTCGGACTTCCTCATCTGCGGGAACGGCGTGTTATAGTGAAGCGTGCAGAATTCGTGTATCTCCGCATCCGTTCCGGGCGCCTGTGCGCCGAACTGGTTGCACGGGATGTCCAGTATTTCCAGTCCTTTTTCGTGGTAGTCCTTGTACATCTGAACAAGTTCCGTATACTGGGACGTGAATCCGCATCCCGTCGCCGTGTTCACGACAAGAACGACTTTCCCTCTGTATTCCGCCAAATTCAGACTTGATCCTTCTCCCGTTGTGACCTTGAAGTCATAAAACGTCGGTTTTTCATCGGTTTTCCGCATACTGTAAGAGAATCTTTTTCGGTTTTTCCTCCGTCCAACATTGAATCCATGTAAAAAACAGCCCCCGGAACCATCGCAGTTTCGGGGGCCGATGCTTATTCGGGAGCGGATGAGGCTGTTCATTTCTCGTCCGGCTCGAGGATGTACGCGAGCATATCCGTCTCGTCGGAGAGACCGGACTGGGGGCAGGGATTGTGCAGGCGCCGGTCATGCGACATCGAACTGATTTCGGCCAATATCTGCTGAAGGCTCCTGTCCTTGTCGATGCAATCTTTGCAGAGAAGGTCGCCTGTCCACGGGATACGGAAGAGTTTGCCCGCGGCGGGCCTGGCTCCGCATCTGTCGCACTGTTTTCCTGAAGAGAATTCTGTCATAGGTGAATTTCTCTATTCCTTAAAAAAATCCGAAAGCGTATCAATGGTCAGCGGCTTCAGAAGCACGCCCGTGAAGCCGCGTTCCGCAAAGTTCTTCTGCTCCTCGACGTCGGCGGTGACGGCATAGACCGGAAGCTCGGCGAAGCGTTCGTCCGCCCGGATCTTCGCGACCAGCTCCCTGCCGTTCATTTCCGGCATCCAGATGTCGGTCAGGATGCAGTCGAACGGCCGCTCCGAAGCCTGAATCTTTTTCCACGCGTCCTGCCCGTCGACCGCG
>ONWH01000061.1 GCA_900321495.1 uncultured Planctomycetota bacterium | reverse complement strand
GGAAGTACGACGCCTTCTCGCGCCTGAAGCAGAAGTTCGAAGACCCGTTTCCGATCACCGACGACTTCTTCCTCGCTTCCGGGATGCGTCCCCTCGAAACAGGGTTCGAAATGGCGATCTGGGGGCTCGATACCGACGGAAACATCGTGATGCTGCACACCGATCCCGCCTCCTGCTATGACCCGATGCCGATCGTACCGACCGCGCCGCCGCCGGTGATCGGCAGCCGCGTCGACCTGACCCGGACGACGGGCACCTTTGTCGTCTCGAACGTCTACGAGGGGCTCGGCATGGAAAACGTCGAGCCGGGAAGCGTGAAATATCTCCGCGTGGTCGAGTCGCCGGAAAAACGGTTCTGGACAAACCAGTGGTGGGACACGACCGGCACGCAGGCGCCGGCGATGACCTGGGACGATTTCAACAACAAGCGGATTCTGGGAGATGTTCCGGTCAACGGGGACGGGAGCGTTGCCTTTGAGGTTCCCGCCGAGAAGTTCCTTTACTTCCAGCTCCTCGACGAGGACAAGCTGATGATTCAGTCGATGCGCAGCGGCATCATGGTCCGCCCCGGCGAGACGAACGGCTGTGTCGGCTGCCACGAAGACCGGCTTGGCGCGCCCGCCTCGGCAAACCTTTCGGTCAAATCGATCGCCGGCGAAGCGAAAAAGCTCACCCCCTGGTACGGCGAGCCGCGCCTGTTCAGTTATATGGCCGAGGTTCAGCCGGTCTTCGATAAATATTGTGTGGCGTGCCACGACTACGGCAAACCGGCGGGCGAAAAGCTGAACCTTTCCCGCGACCGGAACCTGGTCTTTAACACATCCTATTCCCAGCTGCGGATGAAAGGGCTCGTCCGCGTTCCCGGCGCCGGCCCGCACAACCTCCTCCCCGCCCGCGAGTGGGGCGCGCGCGAAAGCGTTCTGGGAAAACTCCTTCTGGTCGGCCATCCCGACCCGATGATCGACCGTCAGCGCAAGGCGATGGGACTCTGGTTCGACAAGGAGACCGACCGAGAGAGTTTCGACCGCGTCATGACCTGGATCGATATCAACGCTCCGTATTACCCGACCTACGGCACCTCGTACCGCGAAGGGCGGTACGGCCGCGCGCCGATTTCGATGGACGACCTGAAACGGCTCCGGGAGCTGACCGGCGCCAACGAGTGGGATATCACCTTCGGCGTCTCGTTCGACCGGCCGGAACAGAGCCCCTGTCTGAACCTCCTGGCGAAAGACGGCGATCCGGAATCGGCGAAACAGACTCCCGAATATCGGGAGGCGCTCGCCATTATCACAAAAGGGGCTGAAGCGCTCGCCGCGCAGGACCGCGGGGAAGACCCGAACTGGGAACCGACCGACCCGGTCGAGATCGGGCAGCAGGCGAAATACGGCCGGCTCGAAGAGCGGGAAGCTCAGGTCCGCCGGGCGATCCTTGAGGGCCGGCGCCTGACCGACCTTGACTTCATGGCGGGCGGCGCGAATTGAACCGGCATCTGCGATCCCTGTTAAGCGGCGCGGGACTCCGCGCGCTGGTCTACGTGACCGCGGTCCTGATCGGTCTTTTCCTGACCCCTTACCTGGTCAAGACGCTCGGGGACCGTCAGTACGCGGTTTTTGTCTTCGCGGGGCTTTTCACCAGCTGGTGCGGCCTGGTCGATTTCGGTATGACGACGGCCTCGGCGCGGTTCGTGACTCTCGCCTATACGCAGAGTGATCCGCGCCGCCTGAACGAGACCGCGAGCAGCGCCGCGTTTCTCTTTGCCGCGATGGGGCTGGCCGTCCTCGCGATAGCCGCAGCAGCGGCGCTTGTGTGCCGCCGTTTCGTTTCCGCCGGCGAGGCGCCGGTTTATACGGGAGTCCTCCTCTTTTCCGGCGCGGCGTTCGCCGTCTCGAAACTCGCCGACGCCCTTGCGGGGGTGATCAACGGCGTGATGCGTCAGGAGCTGACCGGTCTGGCGGCGCTCGTCTGCCGTCTGGCGCTCGGCGCGGCGACGTTTCTGATTGTCTGGCGCGGCGGGCGGGTCACGGCGATCACCGCCGGCTGGCTGGCGGTCTCGCTGATGAACCTGCTGATTCTGGCCTTCTTCATGCGCCGTGCGCACCCGGCGCTTTCCCTTTCGCCCCGTCTGATACGGAAAGAACGGATCAGGGAACTTCTGGGTTATTCGGTCTACACGTTTGTGCAGCAGCTCGGCACGCTTCTGACGCGCCGGAGCGACCTGCTGGTGATCGGCGTTTTTCTGACCCTGGCCGACGTCACCCACTACAATCTGGCGGTCGTGACTTTTGCGAGTTATTTCGTTACGCTCAGCGAGGAACTGACCGTCTGGCTGACGAACTGGTTCACCCACCTGCACGGGAAGAACGAGACGAAGCTGTTCAAAGAGTCCCGCCTTTTTGCCTATAAGGGGATGACCTATCTGACCGTCTTCATGGCGCTCATGCTGATCTTCTGGGCGCGCGATTTTCTCATATTCTGGGTCGGGGAGGCGTATCTGGACGCTTTCGGCGCGCTTGTGGTGATCGCCGCGGGTCTGGCACTCTACCGCGGCTCGGCCGATGTGAACATCCGCTTTCTGCAGGGGACCGCGCGGCATCAGCGCCTCGCCCCGATGGCGGTGGGGCAGGGGATTGCCGGGATTCTCCTGGCCTCGCTCGCGGCGAAATCGGGTCTCGGTCTGACGGGGGTCGCCGCCGGGACGATCATTCCGGCGCTCGCGGTCAACGGCGTTTGGATTCCCCTTTACGTCTGCCGCCTGACCGGCGAACGGCCGTCCTTCTATTTTCTCCGTCTCGCGCGGCAGATCGCGGCCGCGGCCGCGGCGTTTCTCCCTTCATGGCTCCTTCTGTGCACAACTCTTGTTCCCACGCTGCCGCGTCTGGTATTGGGACTCCTCGTCTCGGTCCTCCTCTGGCTCGGAACGGTCTGGCTCTTCGGACTGACCCGCCTGGAACGAAAAAAGATTAGATCGTTCTTCCGCGCGGGAAGGGTTTGCGGCGGCTAGACGTTTTCGGTTTTGCCCGACCGCCGGGCGAAGAGCAGAAAAACATCAAAAAGGGGAACGGTCAGAAACGCGGCCTTACGGAGCCGCTGTATTTCATTACCCCAAAAAGAAACACCCCGGAGGGGGCAACCTTCCGGGGTGTTCGCAGCGTTTGGTGCTGTGCTAAAACTTAGCAGGCCGGAGCGCAAGCCGGGGCGCAAGCGGGAGCACAAGCCGGAGCGCAAGCTTCAGCGGCGGGAGCGCAGGCTTCTTCAGCCGGAGCGCAGGCTTCTTCAGCCGGAGCGCAAGCTTCGGCAGCGGGTTCGCAGGCCGGAGCAACCGGTTCGCAAGCCGGGGCAACCGGTTCGCAAGCGGGAGCGCAGGCTTCTTCAGCCGGGGCGCAGGCTTCTTCAGCCGGAGCGCAAGCCGGGGCTTCGCAGCAAGCCGGTTTGCAGCAGAAGAGT
>ONWH01000088.1 GCA_900321495.1 uncultured Planctomycetota bacterium | reverse complement strand
TAAAGCCCCAGGTCCCGGCACTCCGCATAGGGAAGAAGCGAATCGTACTCATTCCTGAACGTAAACGGCCTAAACGAACGGGTCAGCCAGATCCGGGTCAGATTGGTTGCAAGTCCCATCGTCCGCCTATACGTATTTCAAATAGGTTGTCAGCGCTTCGAAAACGATACGGAAATTTCCGCGGAACAGGAGCGTGTATTCCGCCACAAAAAAATAGCCGCACTCGGCGCAAAGCCCCGGCACATCGATGCAGCGCCCGCAGGTTGACAGTCTTCCGTTTTCGATCACCACGCACTGGAAACAGGGAGTCGGAAAGGTGTTGTTTATCAGGTAGGGAAAAGCGGCCGGCAGATTGAGGACCGGATACCCCTCGCCGATCATCCGTCCGATCACCCGGCAGCATTCCGTCTTCTCCTCCCTTGAAAGAGCCAGCTCTCTCGTGTCGGGATAAGGCGTGTGAAAGTTGAAGGAGACCGCCCGCACGTTTTTTGAGTTACGCGCGGCGGCGCAGACACTCTGTATCGCTCCCTTGTTGATTTGGTTGATCGCCATGTAGAAACAGATGTTGTCCGCCGAGGCGTTTCGGACGTTCTCCATGATCGTGTCGTATGTATCGCCGCGGATCGCATTATGCGCCGCGCGGTCGCCGTCAAGGCTCAAAAGGATGAGATCCGCCTCCGGCAGGTCGATCGGCATCGTGCCGTTGGTCACCGTATTGACGATCAGAAACCCCATCTTTTTCGCTTCGATCACAAGATCGCGAAGCGTCTTTTCCCCGTCCCGCCACAGGAAAGTTTCACCGCCGCAGAAAAAGAGGATCCGAACTCCCATTTCATAGAGACGTTCCATCTCGCCGAGAACCTGCGTGTAGGGATGGATAACGGAGGTGATGTTGTTGACGGAACAGTGTTTACAGCTCAGATTGCACTTGTCGGTGAGGATGACCGTCCCCAGAATCGGATCTTTTTTCCGGAATAAAACCGTTTTGATCCCGAAAAGAGCGAGCCGGAAGAACGCGGAAAATTTCATCGCATCTCACGCTTTCTCTGCCACCCGGAAGCTGCCCCCGGCATCACACGGAACGCCCTTGCCCACTGAAGCAAAAGCGCCGCTGAGCGGGTTTCTTCCGCACTGGTAAAAACGCCCGCTCGAAGAGCGGGCGTTTTCGCTGACATTTGACGCCGGGCACTCAGTGCGGACCGCCCCAGTTCCTGGCCAGATCGAAAATGAGCGGATGGCATGCCATGATCATCGCAGCGACAGCCATCGCCAGCATGAACATAAAGAGGGTATACTCGGTCAGTTTCGCATCTTCGGCGTACCGTTTTCGGAACGCGCGCAGCAGCGCCGGCAGGAGGAAAAGAACGACCCCCGTTCCGTTAAACGCCAGGAGGAAGAAGGGGAGCGTAAAGAATTCGGCCCCCTTGCTGTGCCATTCCCAGATTCCTTTGACGTTCCCCAGTATCAGGTAAAGGACGAAGAAAACCTGCGGAATCGTCAGGAGCCTGCTGACCGGATCGTTCAGCTCCGGCTTCCGGCGGCGGCTGCTCTTCCTTTTCTTCGGTTCCTTCCCCTTCTTCTTTCCCTTCCTGCTTTTGCCGGACTCGGCCGGCTCGCTCTCTTCCTCTTCGGTCAGCGCGTCCTCTGCCGGCAGGGCCCCGAACTCATCGCCGAATCCGTCCCCTCCGCCGGTGAAATCCGTCAGATCGTCGGCCGGACCGGAATCGTCCCCCGACCCGCCGCCGAACTCATCTCCAAGCCCGCTGCCGCCGAACTCGTCTCCGAGCCCGGCATCGTCGAACGCGGGGAAGCCGGTATCGTCGCCGGAAGGGCCGTCCCCGTCGGCGAGAAAATCGTCCAGGGTCCGCTCATCGGGGCTTTCGTCTTCTTCCTGTTCGTCGGCCAGACGGGAGAGCCGGACCGCCGTCTCTTCATTCTGTTCGCCCCCCGCACCGAGAAGCCCCTCGAGTCCCGCCAGGCCGGCGGTGGTACTTTCGTCTTTCGCCGGTTCCCCTTCGCCGGTCAGTGCGCCAAGAAGCGCGGCGGTATCGTCACCCGCCGCGGGTCCGTCGGGCGAAACGAGCCCTTCGAAACCGGCCAGCGCCGCGGTCGTCGATTCCCCTTCCCCCGAATCGCCGGTATTGAGCGCGGCGAAATCGTCCGCACCCTCATCGTCGAACGAGGGGAGACCGGCGTCACCGCCGCCGCTCGAAAGATCATCGGCCGGTTCGGTCTTTGTGTCGATCGTGTCTTCAGTATCTCCCGAGCCGTCGGCACCGGCGGCGCTGCCGGCCAGGTTCCCGAAGAAGTCGGAATCGAGCCCCGTCTCTCCATCCGCCTCGGCCGAAAGACCGGCGAGCCCCGAAGCGGTGTCGTCACCCGCCGTATCGCCGCCGAGCATATCCTCAAGCCCGCCCAGACGCGCGGCGGTGTCGTCGCTTGCCGTATCGCCGCCGAGCATATCCTCAAGCCCGCCCAGACGCGCGGCGGTGTCGTCGCCTGCCGTATCGCCGCCGAGCATATCCTCAAGCCCGCCCAGGCGCGCGGCGGTGTCGTCGCCTGCCGCCGGAGTGCCGCCGAGAAGATCGTCAAGAGAAGCCTCTTCGGCCCTCCCTTCGGAAACGTCCTCCGCGTTGGTTTCAGGCGTTTCAGCGAAATCGGAGAAATCGGTGTCAAGGTTCCCGGTCCCGCCCTCGGCCGAAGAGTTCTCCCCGCTTTCGGGTGCGGCGAAACCGAAGTCGAAATCGACATCCGATACGCTTTCCCCCGCGTCGGTTTCGGGCGTATCAGCAAAATCGGGAAACTCCGGTTTGAGGTCGGCGCCGAAATCGTCATTTCCGGCCGACGGGACGGAATCTTCACCTCCGCCGGTCCCCTGGAGGGACTTAAAGAAATCGGAATCGAGTCCGGTCTCCGCATCCGCCTCGGCCGAAAGACCCGCGAGCCCCGAAGCGGTATCGTCATCTGCCGGCGGCTCCGCGCCGGAACCGCCGAAGAGATTTTCAAGGTCGCCCAGACGTGCGGCGGTATCGTCCGCCGCAGCCGGGGCGCTACCGAGCAGATCATCGGGCAAACTCCCGCCTTCCTCCTCCCGCGCCGGTTGGGCATCTGAAAAATCGACGTCCCCCCCCTCGAGGCTTTTCAGGAAATCATCGTCTGTCCCCTGCGGAAAGTCGAAGGGGTCTTTTGACCCTTCCTCGGTCGGCGCCTCTTCACTGGCTTCGAGCGAATCGTCGCCGAACCCGCCGATCAGATCGGAGTCGAGATTGAACTCTTCACCCGCAGATCCCCCGTTCGCTCCGGCGGCGGAATCGCCGGGGGAGATGAACTCGGAGAAATCGGTATCGAAGCCGTCCCCGCCCGCGTTTTCGGCCGACGCAGTCCCGTCAATGTCCAGGTCACCGAAATCGAGGTCGGCGGCGGCGCCGTCGGCCGCGGAGGAATCGGAACTTGCAAAATCGGAGAAGTCCGCGTCAAAATTCTCCGCGCCGGCGCTTTCCGAACCCGCG
>ONWH01000303.1 GCA_900321495.1 uncultured Planctomycetota bacterium | reverse complement strand
GGCTGATTCTATAAGCTCATAGAGCGACCAACGGGAGCGAACGGCTGGCGAAGATAACCGGGGGAAAATTGCCAGCCGCGGTCCGCGGACGGTCCGCGAGCTGCTCATAGACCAGGATCAGCGGAACGCGGCTGAGATCCCAGGGGGTGCCTTTCAGCATCTTCGGCGTCCGCCACATTCCGGCGGTCTTGTACCAGACCGGCTTTTGAGTCTTCAGCAGGTTCCGGTCGAACGGGGTCAGGCCGGAAGCCCGGTTCTGCATCACATAATACCGGAACGGCGTTTCCGCCAGATGCTTTTCCGCGCCGGGCCTTCCCGCCAGCGACGTGACCGTTTCGGCGGGGCCGGGAAACCCGGTCCATTCCCGCCATCGGGCGAGCGTGGCGGGGGACGCCGAACCGAAAAGGACCGGCCGCGCCGTCTCGGCGGCGGCGCCCCGGTTCAGAAAAGCCGACACTTCACGGTCGAGCCCGTCCCAGTAATACGTAACCTCCATGCCGGCGCGCGCCGCGCCCGGCAGTCCGCCGATGAAAAGGTTGTAATACGAAAGCCCCTGGGGGAAATACAGGACGGAGGAACTGCCGCTGCCGAGCAGGATCAGAAGCGCCGCGGCGCGGGGGAGAAAGCGGCGAAAGGCCCAGAGCCGGGCGAGTCCCAGCCCGGCGAGAATGGCGAGGAAGGGGAACGCCGCGATGAACAGGCGCGTGCCGTCGTGAACCGGCAGGCCGGGAATGGTGCGGACCGCGATGAGGGGGAGCCAGACGAGGACGAGAAGGGAAATCTCGCCGAGCCGCCGGCCGGCGAACCATCCGCTTTCGGATTCCGCACGGCGCCGCCGCGCGCGGGCCGCCGCGGCAACGAGCGCCGCCGCCGAAACGAGAAGGCCCGCCGGAACCGTGACCGCGGTCCAGAAGAAGGGGTTCCACCAGGGGAGCGGCGCGTCGAGCGAATGGAAACGGCCCAGGAAGAGGATCCCGATGTTATACGCCTGACGGTGCGTGTTCAGTTCGATATACTTCGCGAGACCCGAGACGGGATGATGCCAGAGCGGCGGGTTCAGAAGCCAGAAGGCCAGCAGCGCCGCCGCCGCGCCGAGCGCAAGAAGGGGGAACCGGCTACGCCGTTCCCGCCGGAGGAGGAGCCAGAGGGGGTAGGGAAGAAGGAAGAGCGCGCCGGTGAACTTCATCGCGGCGGTCAGGCCGAGAAAGAGACCCCAGACGAGCCAGGGGAGGGGCCGCCGCCCGTCACGCGGGAAGAACGCCCAGGTCAGGAGCGCGCCCGAGATGAGCGGGGAGTCGCCGAACGCGATCAGCGCGTGGGTGAAGACGCGGGGGAGCGAAAGAACCGCAAGGAGCGCGAAAAGCGCCGCCGAACCCGAAAACTCCCGCCTGACACGGCAGAAGACCGCGCCCAGCGCGCAGGTCCAGAGGAAGACCGCGCCGAACCGGTAGGCGCACTTTTCGGAAAAGAGGCCGTTTCGGCCGGCGAGATGAAGCCGCGTTGAAAACGCTTTCCCCGCGGCGGTGAGAATGACATACCCCGCCGGGTGCCCTTCGCGGGAGACCGTGTTCGGAAACGCGCGGCGGAGCGCCCCGCCGGACCAGTCGGACCGGTCGGCACGGCATGGCGAAAGCGCCCCGCGCGCCCAGGCGAGTACCGAGTCGGCCCGCGCGGCGGTGTCCCCTTCGTCCCAGGTCGGCGGGAGCTGTTCGGCCGCCGCCAGAAGGAGGAGAAGCGCGGCGGCGGCCGGAAAGAGCCAAACGAAAGCGCGTCGCGCGGAGAAAGACGGAGCGGGGACCGGGCTGGAAAAAGAATCGCGCTCCACGTTCAACAGCCTTTCCCCGGTTTTGTGTGATCTGAACCGCCAAGAAAACCCGGCGCGCTTCTACCGGCGCCGCATCATCGACATCCGCAGGCCCTTTTCGGTATCCGCCTTCTTTTTCGATTCGCGCTTGTCGAATTCCTGCTTCCCCTTGCAGAGACCGACCAGGAGTTTCGCGCGGCCGCGGCTGAAATAGAGTTTGAGCGGAACGAGCGTGAACCCCTTCTCGAACGCCTTTTCGGCGAACCGGCGCATTTCGCTTTTGTGCAGCAGGAGCTTGCGGTCCCGTTTCGGCTTGTGGTTGAACCGGTTCGCTTCGAGGTATTCGGGAATGTCGCACCCGATGAACCAGAGTTCGCCGTTCTTCACCTTGGCGTAGGAGTCGGCGATCGACACGCGGCCGTTGCGCAGGCTCTTCACCTCGCTGCCGGTCAGGACGATGCCGCACTCGAGCGTGTCAAGAATGTGGTAGTCGTGCCGCGCGCGGCGGTTCTCGCTCACCACCTTTTCGGCCGATTCGGAGACTGTCTTCTTTTTGCCGCTCTTTGCCACGGGGAAGTCTTTCCGGTGTTACGGGGGGTCACTCGACCGTGATCGTCTGCTCGCGGCTCGGGCCGACCGAGACCATCGAGATCGGTTTGCCGATGATCTCGGAGATGCGCGCCACGTACTTTTTGGCGTTTTCGGGCAGGTCGGCGAACTTCGAGACCTTGGTGATGTCTTCGGACCAGCCGGGATGCGTTTCAAGAACCGGCCTGACCCGGCGCAGGTCTTCGGCGTTGGCGGGGAAATGGGTCGTCGTCTTGCCGTCGATTTCGTAGGCGGTGCAGATGCTGATCTCGTCGAACGTCGAAAGGACGTCGAGGAGCATCAGCGAAATCTCGGTCACGCCGGAAAGGCGCGCCGTATAGCGCGCGGCGACCGCGTCGAACCAGCCGCAGCGGCGCGGGCGTTTGGTGACCGTGCCGTATTCGTTCCCCCGGTCGCGGATCTTCTGGCCGATCTCGTTGTCGAGTTCGGTCGGGAAGGGGCCGCCCCCGACGCGGGTGGTGTACGCCTTGACGATCCCGATCAGGCGGTCGATGTACCGCGCCGGAACGCCGGAACCGGCCGAGATGCCGACCCCCGACGAGTTGCTCGACGTGACATACGGGAACGTGCCGTAGTCGATGTCCAGAAGCGCGCCCTGCGCCCCTTCGAAGAGAATCTTCTTGCCGGCGTCGACCGCGTCGAGAAGGTAGCCGGTCACGTCGGCGGCGAAAGGACGGAGCTTTTCGGCGTATTCGGCGTACTGCCGGTAGATTTCGCCGGCGTCCATCACCTTGACCTGCGCGGCGGCCTCTGCGTTCGGAGCCAGGCCGGGCAGGGACCGGTTCTTGATCGCCGCGATCTTTTCGATCTTCTCTTTCAGGTCGGGCCGGAACAGGTCGCCGAACCGGATCGCCGACGAGCGGCCGATCTTGTCGCGGTAGCAGGGACCGATCCCGCGCATCGTCGTGCCGATCGCCTCTTTGCCGACCCCCATGTCGTTCATCAGGCGGTCTTCCTCTTTGTGCCAGGGGAAGATCACATGGGCGCGGTCGCTGATGATCAGGTTCGAGTCGATCGCCACGCCGCGCGAGGTGAGCGACTCGATTTCGGCGAGAATCGACGCCGGATCGATCACCACGCCGTTGGCGATGACGCTCTGGACGTTGTGGCGGAAGATGCCGCTGGGAATCAGCGAGAGCTTGAACTTCTGCCCGTCGAAGACGACGGTGTGCCCGGCGTTGGCGCCCCCCTGATAGCGGACGACAATGTCGTGCTCTTTGGTGAGAAGATCGACGATCTTCCCTTTCGCTTCATCACCCCACTGCAAACCGATAACGGCAGTCGCTCCCATTCTTTTCTCCTTACATTTCCCTTTCAGGCACGCCCCGTGCCGGGACGCCCGTTTGCGAGAGAACCGCGCCGGGGGCGGGACACCCCGCTGACAGCCAAGGCTCTCAATAGAAATACCAGGGAATATTCTACCAGATTGCCGCGTTTGGAAAAGGGTTTGATTGCAAGAATCGAGAAGTGCCGCTATAATCGCGCATGTCAGCTGTCCCCGTTGAAAAAGTGAGCGCCGTGTCCGTTTCCTCCCCTTCCGCCCCCCCGAATCCGAACCCGGGGTTCCGGCCCGGAACCCGGCTGGGAGAGTATGTCATTCAGCGGCAGATCGGGTCGGGCGGAATGGCCTCGGTCTGGCTGGCGCGCCATCTGCCGCTCGACCGGCCGGTCGCACTGAAGAT
>ONWH01000115.1 GCA_900321495.1 uncultured Planctomycetota bacterium | reverse complement strand
GGTTCCTTTATGTCCGTAGGGGAACCCCGATCACGTCTCTCTTGAGTGGCGGGTCACAAGAATCGAATTTAAGAGCCGGGACTGAAAATGTCGCCGGAATTGCGGCAATGGCAGTTGCTCTGTCCGAGCATGTGCGAAACCTTGACAAGGAAGAGAAACATTTAAGACAGATCAGTAGTCGTTTTCGCGATGAAATCCGGCGTGAGATTCATGATGCTCGTTTTAACGGAAACCCGGATTCTTCCCTTCCCGGATTGGTGAGCTTGTCGATAAGATGTGTGTCAGGGGAATCACTTCTCCATCTTCTCGATATGAAAGACATCGCCGTTTCAACCGGTGCGGCATGCGATTCACAAAACACACATGTATCGCACGTCCTTCGCGCGATAGGCTTAGATGATGAACTGGCGAAAGGAACGTTAAGAATTTCATTCGGATATGAAAATACCGAAGAACAGGCTGTTACGCTTGCCAGGGAGATTGCAAAGGCAGCTGCAAAGCTCAAAACGGCTCTTAAGCGTTAATTCCTTGGGGAGCCCCCTCACATCGCCCCGATTCCGCGCAGGATTCCGATCATCCCTTCCGCGGCGATGTCGCCGGTGACTTTCCCCTCCCCGTTGAAATGGTAGAAGTTCATCACGCAGACGGAAATCTTCTTATTGGTCGGCGCGATCCCCATAAACTCCCCGTTGTGCGTTCCGGTCAGCTCCCATCGGACGGCGACCCTGTCGCCCTCCGCCGCCATCTCCCGGATATGCCACTGGACGTCGCTGAACCCCTTTCTCATCCAGTGAACCACCGACAGGTACCCTTTCCCCCCGTAAAGCGGTTCGGGACTGGCGGGAGTGTGGAACGGCGCGTCGGCGGCGACGAGCTCTTCGGCGAGCGTTTCGTCCGCCGTGTTGATCATCGTCTCGAACTTCTTCATCCGTTCTCTGTTCCGTTCGGTGAAATCCATCTGTCTGCTCCTTCCGATCGCGGTTCGGTTCGTATCCGTTCCCATTATAGCAGAAAAAAACGAGACTCCGAAACATCGTGCGGGAACACGCCGTTTCGGAGTCTCCGTCTTTTTATCTCCGCAGTCTGCGGATCGGCGCGGTGCGCCGGATCATTCCTCTTCGGCCGGAGGCAGATCGTCCGCCTCGCGCGGAGACATGCCGTTCGGCCCCTGCGGCGGCATGGGCGGCGCGAACGCTTTCATCTCCTCTTCGGTGAGGAGGCCGTCGCCGTCGGCGTCGGCGGTCTGGAGGAACTCGATCTGCGCCTGGCGGACCGCCGCGGTCAGCTCGTCGAGCTGAATTTCAGCGCCGTCTTCGGTTCTCACCCTTTCGACGGCGGTGAAGACAACGCCCATCGGACCGAACGGGCCGAACGGGGGACGGGGAGCGGCGAAACTGTCCGGGCCGCGGCGCGGTCCCCGGCCGTCCCGGCTGTCCGGCCCGGTCTGCGGACGCCCTTCGCCGCGGTCGGCCCGGTTCCGCCGGCTGAACTGCGCCCGCTGCTCGTCGGCGTCCAGAAGCCCGTTACCGTCGGCGTCGGATTCCTTGAACCGGTTCCGGAACTCTTCGGGCATGGATTCCGGCAGCTTCGACAGGTCGATCTGGCCGTCCTCGGTTCTCGCGTCGGCCAGCGGATCGCGCATCGGGCCTCGCGGGCCCCGGTGCGGGCCGCGGGATTCGCCGTCGCCCCGGCGCGGACCTCCGCGCCGCCCGTGACGCCCTTCCGGCCCGCGGTGACCGCGGGGACCGCCGAAGGGACGGGCCGATTCGAGCTCCTCTTTCGTGACCACGCCGTTGCTGTCCTTGTCGGCGTCTTTCAGGCCTTTAACGAGATCTTCCGCCATGAGGCCGGCGGCCTTCTCGATCTGGATGTCGCCGTTTTCGTTTTTCGATTTCTCGAAGTTTTCGCGGACCCGTTCCATCGGGTTGGCCGGCCGGGCGGGCGCGCCGGGTTTTGCCTCGGCGGAGGCCGGAGTTTCGGCTTTATCGGCGTCCGGCGCCTTGGCGGCGCGCTGGGCGAATGAGGACGGAGCCGCGGCCAGAACCGCGGCGGCGAACAGGGAAAGCAGCACTTTTTTCATCGTTAATCGCTCCTGTGAGGGTTAAGGTACCGTTAAGATACCCAGATTATAAACGGTTCGTTCCCGGAAAAACAGACAGGACGGAAATGCGGGTCTGTACATAACTGAACACCGCCCGTCCGAAAAAGTTTCCCCGGAGCCCGGGTTGGCGGTTTATTCCCGTCGTGATATGGCGCTTGCCGGGCGCCTCGTTGGGCACCGATGGGGTACAGGCTGATTCCCCGGAGCCCGGGTTGGCGATTTATTCCCGTCGTGATATGGCGCTTGCCGGGCGCCTCGCTGGGCACCGATGGGGTACAGGCTGGTTCTGGATGGAGTACAGGCTGGTTCTGGATGGGGTACAGGCTGATTCTATAAGCTCATAGAG
>ONWH01000097.1 GCA_900321495.1 uncultured Planctomycetota bacterium | reverse complement strand
TCCGCTGAACGCGCGGGCCGCTTGGAATGTCCGCGGCCGCACGCATAAAAAACGGGGCGTCCGGAAAACCCGAAAGCCCCGCGAAAGGTTTACCGTTTGGGAGGCTATTTGTTGTTTCCGACGATATTGACCTTGAATCCCAGGGCGTGGGCCATCGATGCCTTGACGGCCAGCGCGCGGTCGGCCTGGGCGGCGGTGCCGGGATAAGAGACCTGGATATGGTTGGCGCGGTGGTGTCCCATGAACTGATTTCGGCTGACACCGTAGAGAATCGCGTTGACGATCGGCCAGGTCGGGGTGCATTCGCTCAGACGGCGCTGGACTTCGGCCTGCGGCAGGTCGAGTGCGCGGCCGCGGCCGATATCGATTCCGAGTTTCCCCTTTTCGACATAAGTGCGGGACCAGAGGATTTCGCCCTCTTTGCAGACGCCGCCGAGCGTTCCGCCGCCGGAGGGGAAGTACATCGGGGCCTGACGCCAGCTCTGCGCTCCGTTCCATCCCCCCTTGAAATGGGCCGGCGGGGCGGCGCCGCTGATCTGGAAAATCCAGACGAATTCATCGGTCGAGCCGCTCTTGTCGACATCGCCCCAGCGGACGTCGTGAAGGGTCGTCTCGCATGGGTATCCCAGGCGGGAAAGGACACGGTTGTCGAGGAGGGCATCCAGAGCAGCGCACTCGTCGACCTCGTTGAAATGGAGATAAGGTTTTCCTTCCTGGATGATATGGCCGTCGGCGGCTTTCACCGGCGGACGGTCGGCATTATTCAGAATTCCCTCGACCAGGTCGCTCGCCGGGAGAAGATCTTTCAGCCCCTGCTGGTACTGAATCCCGAAGAGACCCGCGCCGAACCGGTCGGCGATCCGCGCCGCCGCCAGGTACATCTTGCATTGGAGGAGAACCTGGTTCTTGGTCAGATCGTTCTTTTCGTCTTTTCCGAAATGGAATTTCAGTCCCTTGGCGACAAGCCACTTGTAGACCCTTTCCGCCTCGGCGTCGGAAGTGTTGACCGTCTCATAGTAAAGGGCCGACTGATTGAGCCGTTCTTTGTAGATGCCCAGGGGGAAGAGGAGTTCGTCCGGGACGATGGCGTTATACATTCCCATGCATCCCTCGTCGAAGATCCCCATAATGACCTTCTGCTTGACCAGATCCGCGGCGAGCTTCTCGCCGATGGCGCGTTCGGTATTCTTGACCGATGCCGGATCGAACGGATGCAGGTGTGATGTATCATGCTTAATCTCTTTCCCGGTCTCGAGCCATTTCTTTAAGCGTGTCAGGAACCAGGAGTCGGTGAAATCGGCACTCCAGAGGGTTGAGAACTTCCGCCCGGCTTTCGTCAGACAGGCGTTGATGTTCAGCATTCCGACAAGCCCGGACCAGGTTCCCGACCAGTTGGCGATATTCAGAATCGGACCGCGATGGGTCATCAGGCCCGGATAGATGTGGTGCGAATACTCCCAGACCGCTTCGGCGACGATGATCGGCGCATCGGGATCGAGACGCGAGAAAATTTCGATGCCCTCTTTCTGGGAACTGATGAAGCCGTGTTTTTCGCCGGGTTTGTAGGGGTGGGCGCGGACAATCTGATAACCCATCTTGCCGACCGCCTTTTTCAGGGCTTCTTCCATTTTGGCCTGTTCGGCCCAACAGGTCTGGTTCGCCGGCAGACGCAGGTCGCCGCTGGCCGCCAAATAGACTTTTTTCGCTCCGAGTTTCGCCATTTTTGAGAATCTCCTTCTTCGCAATGTGTGTTGCAAAATGATATGAACGGGTTTCTTCGGACCGGGCGTGACAGCGGTGAGAAACGGAAAAACCGCGCGCCGAGCCGAGATGCCGGGATTAACAGTTCGAAAACAGAATCTCCACATCTCCATTATCGAAATCCGGCGGAGAAAAACAAGAGCGAAAGAATTTTTTCGAAGAAAACGGGTCGGAATGCCGCAGATGTGTTGCAAACTGCTAGCGGCGGCCGCGGAGCCACTCCTGCTGAATCCCGGGACGGGAGGCGGGTTCCGGCGTTTTCGTTTCGGCCGGGACGGGGATGCCGGCCGGGGCGGTGACCATCCCTTCGAAGCCGGCGTCAAACGCCGGTTCGAATCCGCTCAGGAGGGAATCGACCTGTCCGAACGGGGAAGGGGCTGCCGCCTGTCCGGACGTGAGGAGACTCCCGAAACTTTCCCCCCCGCCGGGAAAAGGCCCGGTTGCCGGAAAGAGGTCGCCGCTGCCGGTTACGTTCCGTCCGCCGATCAGACCGTCCGAGCTGACCGCACGGCTTTCGGATCCCGTTCCGCTCTGTCGGCCGACCTCTCCTTTCACCGCGGGGAGCGGCTTGCGCCGTGCCGGAGAGCGATGCTCGGTCAGGGGGGTGATCGGAATCCGCGCGATGACGCGGCGGGTCATAACTGGCGAGAGCTTCAGCGCTTCGGCCGCCGCTTCGAGTGTAAGGGGCCCGCCGCGCGCCGGCGAGGATGTGTAACTGTCGAACCGGTTTGCCGGGTAGACCAGGCGGGCCAGGAGGGGGGAGGTGCGGAGTTCTTCGACATCGTCCAGCGGCATCAGCTTGATATCCGCCTCAATTGCCGTCGGCAGCGCGTTTTTTTTAATGCTGTCCCATGTGGGGTGCCATTGTTTTCCGTCGTAGTAGCGGAGCCGAAAGTCGACCACCTCGGGAATCCGAACGGTACTGTCGTCGTCAATCTGCATCGCCAGCTGCGCGGCGGTTAAAAACGGTTCCGGCTGCGGGGGCGACTGCGGGGCGGCAGTTTGGCCCGGTGCGTTCGGCCCGCTGAATTCGCTGCCGGGGGAATCAGGTTCGGGGGCTTCGTAACTCAACTCCCTGCGCGACAGGCCGTATTTGCGGACCGGGGTCGGAGCGGTGCCCCCCGGTCCGCCGCCGGAAGGATGACGTTCGACGGCGTTTGGCGCGGTGAATTCGTAGAAGACGGTTTTCAGTTCCGGGACCTGGGGGCGCGCCGGTTTCGATGAGGAGCCCGCCGCGGCGCGGTTTTCGGCGAGTGTCGCCGTCTCGACCAAAAGGTTCGGCTGAACCACATCGATCTGAAGAGAAGTGGCGTCGCCGCGCAGACCGAACCGGCGGACGAAATAGGTTTCTTCGCTCGATCCGGGGAGCCGGTGAATCGGATCCTGGACCGCCGCGCCCAGATCGTCGCTGAGCATCTGCGAAACCGAACGGACCAGCTGCGCGCGGCTGACCCTTTTCTCACCCGCCAGGTAATCGGTCGAAAAGAGCGTGACCATTCCCCAGACGAATCCCAGGAGAACGACCATCAGACTCAGCGCGATTAAGATTTCCAGGAGAGTCATCCCGCGTCGGAGTGCATGTTTCATGGCCGGCGGACTCCTCCGATCTGTTCGGACGGCGTTTCGAAACCGCTGGCGGCAAACGGATCGATCGGTGCCGAAAGGGAGCCGAATCCGGGCTGTTCGCCGTCGATCGCGGCGAACGGATCCGCCGCAGGCGGGGCGGAAAGGGAACCGATCAGTTCCCCATCGTATCCCTCCTGACGCCGGCGGCGGGGGATGGCGCTCCCGTCGGCCGACACGCTTGGCGTCCGGCCGGCGATTCGGATT
>ONWH01000093.1 GCA_900321495.1 uncultured Planctomycetota bacterium | reverse complement strand
CACAGCTCGGAAAAGCCAGAGGGGGGAATCGAACCCCCAACCTCAGCATTACGAATGCTGCGCTCTGCCAGTTGAGCTACTCGGGCGGCAGGACGGCGGCAAAACGCGCGCGTCCTATTAAGATATTACCCTCTTTGACTGTTCCGTCAAGGGTCGACCCCCTTTTTTCTTTGAAAAATCCGCGCCGATCAGGTATATTCTATAAAGGAAAGCCTTCTTCCGTTCGGACCCCAAACGGTTCGGTTCCCCTTCCCCAACCCCACTGGCCCATGACCGAGAAACGCCGTATCCTGATCTCTCTCAACCCCAAAGCGGGGCGTCGTTCGGCGGTCCGCCGCGCAGAGGAGCTGCGCGACCGTCTCACGGCACGCGGCTACACCGCCGAACTTCTCACTGACCTGGACGAAGTCGAAGAGAAGGCGAAAGTCTCGTTCGGCGCGGGAGAACTCCGCGCCCTGGTCGGCGTCGGAGGGGACGGTACCGCCGCCGAACTGACCCGGCGCACTCCGGCCGGCGTTCCGATCACCCTTCTCCCCGCCGGCACCGCCAACCTGATCGCCAAGGAGTTTCACCTTCCGTTCGACCCTGCTCAGGCGGCGGCGGTGATCGACGCGGGACGAACCGTTACGCTCGACGCGGCAACTGCCGGCGGCCGGCTCTTTCTGATCATGCTCACCGCGGGGATCGATGCGGAAATCGTCGCGCAGGTCCACCGAAACCGGGAAGAGAAGTTCAGGAGCGGAACAGGGAACCAGGGGCATATCGGTTACCGTTCCTACCTGGGACCGGTTCTCCGTTCGATTCGGCGCTATCCCTACCCCGCCATACAGGTTGAGCCGGCGGAAACAGACCCCGGCACGGAACCCCTCTCCGTCCGATGGGCGTTCCTCTTCAACATTCCCCGTTACGGGTTCGGCGCCGCTACGGTAACCGGCTCCGACCCGCAGGACGCCCTTCTCGACTTCTGCGGATTCCGATGCGGCGGCCTCTTCCCTTCCCTATTCGGCATAGCGCTGGCGTCGCTCGGAAAATCCCACCGTTTTTTCCCGGGCTTTAGTTTTCGGAAGAATACGGGATTTCGGCTCACGCCGCAAGAAGCTGATATACAAATCCCCTACCAGATCGACGGCGATCCGGTCGGTTTTCTTCCTGTCGACATACAGATCGTCCCCAACCGGCTGACCCTTCTGGTCGGAGAGAAAGACGCGGCAGGGTACAGATAGCGCGGCTGACGAAAAAGCGGTTTTGTTTCACGACGGCACCGGATGTACACGAAAAACGCCCCGAAACGGAATCCGTCGCGGGGCGCATTCTCTTCGGACCGGTCGCTCTTTTTCAGAGTTTGTATTCGGCGCGGTTGAGGTTCGGGGTCTGGAACGCCTTGTAGTCGGCAACACGCTTCTGGTAATCGGCATCGCTTTCCCCGTCTTTCTTTTCGACCGTCTGGTCGGCATAGTCGAATTCGGGGGTGTCGTCGCTTTCGACGTCGAACCATTCCTTTTTGAACGGAACCGTCAGACGGAGATCGGCGGCGATATTCGTCGTCAGGGCGATCACCGCGTCCCACAGCGCCACGTCGCCGCGGCACCGGGTGACCAGTTTCGGCATCGTCGGTTTCTTTCCGGCATCGGCTCCGACCAGGGTCGGGTCCTCGTAAGACTGATCGACCAGATCGGGGTCAGCGGTCGGGTTCTTCCGGATGCAGTAGGCCCAATGCTCGATCTCTTCGCAGTACCCGCGCGAAACCTCGGTCGCGTAAATCCCCTGATACCCGATGGCCGAAGAGAGAGGATCCCCCGCATCGTCGATCACGATATCCAGTTCGCCCGAACCGGACTTGGCGACGCGCGTTTTGTCGTTGACCGCACTGGTGCGGTAGAGAAGCCCTTCCTTCTCGGTCTCGATCAGGAGGGTTCCCTTCGTACCGAAAACCGTTTCGCCGTATCCGCCGAACCCGTTCCCGTTGATCGTCGAGTAGGCAACGGTGATCTTCCGCTGTGAACCGAGTTCGTCATTCGGGTCATATCCCGGCGCGGGATAGTCGTAGACCGCCGAAATGTGATCGTCGACGTCACGGTCGAGGGACGAGAAAAGGGAGCGGGACGAAGTCGCCGAAACCGAAAGAGGATATTGCTTTTTCCCGCCGTGCGCCGCGGCGATGAAAATCGACGCCGCGTCCAGCTGGTGGCTTCCCAGCTCGGCCATCAGCCCGCCGCCCGTACGGTTCCAGAGACGCCAGCGGATCAGCTCCTCAATGGCGGGACGGTCATACGCCTGACCGTCGTCTTCACGCTCTTCCTTCTGATAGCCGTATTCGTCGGCCGACTTGAACTCGCGGTCACCGAGTTTTCCCCCCTTGAGAAGGACGACGTCCTGAAGCTGGGCGCGCTTCTGGTCGAGTTTCGGAAGCCAGGCGGCGAGGTCTTTCTCAAACTCCGCCTTTTCCCTCGAAAGGCGTTTCGCCTCGTCGATCTTCTGGGCGGTCTTTTCGGCCTCGGGAAGCTTGCTGATCTTGTCGATCAGCGCCTCTTTCTCGACGATCCCGGCCTTCAGGCGTTTCACTTCCGCCGACCAGGCTTTCCACTCGTCCTGCAGACGGGTCGCCTCGATGTCTTTCTCCTTCGCGCCGGGAGGAAGGGGCATCTGCCACGAGTCGGACCCCGGCAGGTTGCCGCGGTGCCACTGCGCGCGGATGTAATGCAGATCGCCCATCACACCGCGGTTGATCAGGTCGGTCGCGTGATCGTAGAGAATGTTGTAATGCCGCTGATGACCGATGGTCAGGTGTTTCTTGTAAAGCCGCGCGGCGCGCGCCATCTCTTTGCAGCGGGCTACCGAATGGCCCATCAGTTTTTCGGTCAGAACATGGCACCCCTTCTGCATCGCCAAAATCGCCGCGGGAGCGTGAAGATGCAGAGGAAGGCCGATGATGACCCCTTCGATCCCGAGTTTTTCGGCATCGTTCAGAAGGTCTTTGTAGTCGTTGTAGACCTTGATGTTCGCCTTGGCCTGCGCTTCGGTTTTGTAGCCGTATTTTTTCATCAGGCCGGGACGAACCGCCGCGGCGGTGGCGCTGTACACGTCGCCGTGAAATGCGCGGTATTGGTTGTAGGGGCGGATATCGGCAATCGCGACAACCTTGATATACTTCGGGTTGATCCCGCCGATCAGCACGCTTCCTTCGTCGCCTGTTCCCAGGACGGCGACTTTCACCGGGTCTTTAAACTCGCCGTAGCGAAAGTAGTACGCGCCCATCCCCTTTCCGGAGGCGAGGTTTTCCTGAGACGACTTTTTCAGAAATTCCCGGCGTGTTACGGAACTGCCGACCGCCGCCAGGAAATTCTCTTTTCCGATTGCTTTCTGTTCCGGCGTTAAATTCATTTCTTTCCTCTGCTGGTATTTTGGTGCGTTTCAGTCGTCCGGCCGCCCGTTGAAGGGAAGGGGAGTCCTTTAAACGCGGAAGTTTAATTTGATTCCCGATTTCACTAAGACATACAGGCTCAGCCGAGCTTGTATTTCTCCTGATCCAGATTCGGCGTCCCTTTCAGATCGGTCAGATCGTTTTCCGGCGTCTCGTCATTTTCCGGATCGAACCAGGATTCCCTGAAGTTAACGCTCTCGCCCTTATCGGCGGCGATGTTCGTAACCAGCGCGATAACCGCGTCGCCCAGGGCGATCTTCGGGTTGCAGCGGGGTTGGAGCGCGGGATTGGTGTTGTTCGGATTTTCGCGAATGCACCAGGCCCAGTGTTCAATCTCTTCCTTGTAGCCGCGGCTGACCGCCGGGCCGGCGCCCGCAGCGCTGGCGACGGCCTTCTGGGCCGGCGCGCTCGCCTGTGTATCGAGTGCGGCGGCGCCTGCGGCCTTCTTTTCGACCTTGCTCGTCGCCGGACCGCGAAGAAGTTCAGCGGACTGTTCACGTTCGAGAATGATCGTTCCCTTCGTCCCGAAGACGATTTCCCCGTAGCCACCGAACCCGTTCCCGTTGATCGTTGAATACTGGACGGTAATCGTCCGCTTCCGCCCGTCGATCGTGTTGGGGTCGTAATTCGGCGCGGGAAATTCGACCAGCGTGGTGATATGGTCATGCACCTGACGGTCAAGTCCGAAAAGGTTGCGGTTCGCCGAAACGTAGACTTTCAGCGGATGAACCTTGCCGCGGTCGGGAAGGGCGTTCGGGTCATCGCCGCGCAGCGCGGCGGCGCGGCGGTTATTCGCCGCCAGGAAGATCGACGCCGCGTCGAGCTGATGGCTCCCCAGCTCGACCATCAGCCCGCCGCCGGTCCGTTTCCAAAGACGCCAGCGGACCAGCTCTTCGGCCGCGGGTCGATCATAGGCGTATTTTGTTCCCTGCCCGAAATCGGCGTTCTGATAGCCGTATTCGGCGGGGGTTTTCAGTTCGACGCCCTTGTATTTCGAACCGGACTTCGCCAGGAGCGCATCGGTCAGTTCGGCTTCCTTTTGGATTACCTTTTTCCGCCATTTTTCAATGTCCAGACCGCTCGCCTCGGCGAGATTCTGTTTCCAGGCGGCCAGTTCGTCGGCGAGTTTCCCCGCCTGTTTGTCATCCGGTTTGAGCGGGGTCGGCATCGGCATCTGCCACGAGTCCGCCCCGGGAGAATTGCCGCGGTGCCACTGGGCGCGAATGTAATGCAGATCACCCAGAAGTCCCCGTTCGATCTGCTCCTCCGCCTCATGATAGAGAACGTTGTAATGCCGCTGATGGCCGATCGCCAGGTGTTTTCCGAAGAGTTTCGCCGCACGGGCCATCTCTTTGCATTCGATGATCGAGTGCCCCATCAGCTTTTCACAGATCACATGCAATCCGCGGCTCATCGCCTGAACCGAAGCGGGTGCGTGCAGATGGAGCGGCAGACCGATGATGACCGCCTCGATCCCAAGTTTGTCGGCATCGAGCAGAAGGTCGCGGTAGTCGGCATAGACCTTGACGTGCCGACGGGCCTCGTCTTCGGTCTTCCAGCCGTACTTGGCCATCAGCCCGCAACGCGCCGCCAGCGCCGCATCGCTGTAATTGTCGCCGTGGAAGGCACGGAACTGGTTATACGGGCGAATATCGGCAATCGCCTTGACCTGGACGTAGTCGGGGTTGATCGCGCCTAAAAGGACGCTTCCCTCGTCGCCGGTCCCCAGGATCGCCACGCGAACCGGATCCCCCTTGACCTTGGTATACCCGAAATAGAACGCTCCGAGCCCGGCGGCCGGCACCGCCGCCGCCAGTACGCCCGCTTTCATGAAGTTGCGGCGGGAACATCCGAGCTGTGTTTTATCTGTTTGATTCGTCATTCTGTTACCCTGAATATGTGATGAAACTTCTCTCTTTTTTGGAAACCGCACGTCCTGCCGCAAGTGCTACGCCTCGTTCTTTTCCGCGGCGCCGCTGCAGCAGCCCCCGGTCGTGTCGGCGTCAATTTCGGGAGTGAGCGGATCTTTCTTCCAGTGGTACAGACGCGCCAGCTGCTTGCCGCCGCAATTCCAGAGGAACCAGTCCAGGCCTCCCCAGCGCCCGGCCGGGAGAATAACCAGAAGAAGAAGGGCGAAAAGTTCCACGGTATCTTTACTCACCACCATCGAGTGCCCGACCACTTCCGGCGCATGCGGATAGACTGTCGGCCAGGGGAACTGGGTCAGGACGACGTTGATCATAAAGATCGCGCCGCCCAGCGCCGCCAGGCGGGTACAGAAACCGAGCATCAGGCAGAGGCCGATCGCCGTCAGTCCGATCGTCACCCCCAGGTCAAGAAGTCCCATCCGCGAGGGGACGGCAAACTCTTTGATCACGGGAATCCCGGTGATGAATTCGATACCCGGCACATGGTTCTGGCCATAGGCAATGGGGGGAATCTCGCCGAGCGCTTTCTGTTCCGGCGTCAGTTCGTCCCAGAGAGCCAACTGCATATTGGCGCCCATTCTTTCCGGAACTGCGGCCATCGCGTCCCCTTCGTTGCGGAGTTTGAGTTTGTTGTCCCAGTCCCACACCTTCTGATGCTCGGCGCCGTTGGTCTTGACTTTTTGCTTCGCCTCCAGACGCTTGCGGCTTCCCATCATTTCGCGGATCGCGTCCCGCTGCTCGAGTGTGCATTCACGCAGAGAGTTCACATACTGGTTGAAGATCGCGTCGGTCTTGGCGCGCTGAGCGGCTTTGTCTTCGGCGTTAAGACCGTACTTTTCGAGATAGCGGCCGTAATACTTGAACCATGCCGTTTCGAAAACGGGAAGGGTCCAGCCGACCGATTTCCCGGCCTCGAATTTGCCGTCGACCATCTTCCCTTCAATCGCCTCGGCCATCTGGAGCCGTTCGACACCGTTCAGGTCAGGGAGCATCTTGTAATAGAGCTCCGCGGTCGGCCCCTTGGCGATTCCCAGGAACCCTTTCGCACTGAACCCGTTCGACGGGTCCATTTTCCAGAGCCCTTCATAGAGAAAATGACATCCGATTGCAAGACGCAGGATGACAACCGCGACGATAAACACGCCCGTCCAGAAACTGACCTTTTTGACGCCCAAAAGGCACCTCCCTCCGATGTTGGAACAATCAGGCATACGCGCTTTGCACGCGTATGCCAATCGATAATCTGCGTTAATCGCGCCGCACAGGGCGGCTTTCTCATTTTAACAGGAATAATTTAAAAAAACACCCCGGCTAGAAGCCCATACCGCCGCCCATACCGCCGCCCATGCCGCTCATACCGCGGCTGCCGCCGCCCATGCCGCCGAAGCTGCCGCCGCCCATGCCGCTGCCGCCGCGCATGCTGCTGATACTCCCCATGCCGCGTCCGCCGCCGCCCGACATTCCGCCGAAGCCGCCGGACATGCCGCCACCTCCGCCATAGCCGCCGGACATGCCGCCACCGGAGGAAGTGTTGTACTGGAACATCCGGAGCATTCCGCTGAACGCGGCGTTCGGGGAGATGAGAACGTACCGCCGGTCAGGAGTGACCCCCAGGTTCGGCTGCATCTGCGCGCCGACCGACACGGTACTGATCACCGGCATGTAACCGGAATCGGTCCCCAGCGTGTATTGGAGCTCGGGGGTCGCAAAATCGGTTTCGGGATTCTTTTCCGGCTCTTTCCCCTCTTTGGTGTACGAGGCCGCGTAATTCTGATTCTCGGCGGCGCGCGATGCTGCGGCTTTCGCCGACCGGGTCTGATAAGCTTTCACCTTTTCGGAAATCTCTTTGTCGGCTTTCACGCGAAGCTGTTCGACAAGCGCCGAGGCGGTCAGAAGTTCCTTTTTCACCTCTTCGCTCCGCCGGCCGTTTTCAAGTTCGACGGTAAACCCGGCTTTCCCGTCTTTCAAGCTGAGGGGATAGGTGGCGACTTTCTCGCTCTCGGTGCCGATCCCGGTGATGATGTTCACGGTAACTTTTCCCTGCGGGAGCTCCCCCCAGCTCCGGCGGACAATCACATCGTAATTGCCGGTGAACGCCATCGGGCAGGTGTAGACCTTGCACCGCTCCCCTTCGTGCTGATCTTCAATTGTCGCGGCGCTGACCGCTTCGGTCCGGAGGATTCCCCCGGCACCGGTGCGCGGCTGGCCGAACCAGCAGACGGTGTCGACCGGCTCCTTCACGGCCAGGTCAATTTCGGCGTCGCCTGTCCAGCGAACCTCAATCACCAAATCACGGACCAGCGCATCGGTCAGTTCCTTTTTGTATTCGGCGAGCTCTTCGGTCCGCCCTTCCTTCTCCATTTTGTCGATCAGCTCTTCGGCCAGACGGCTTCCCGCTTCCCAGACATCGTTTTCAAGCCGTCCTTCCCACGCGCCGGAAGCGATGCCGATCGTGACCCACTTCTGGGCCTCTTCGTCACCCGCTTCCTGAGCCAGCGCCAGAGCGCGGATATACGGCTCGGGACGGGCGGGGTCGAATTTCGAGACCTCGCGGTAAAGCTCCAACGCCTTTTTATTCGAACCGACCGTCTCCAGATATCCGGCCACACCCAGGATCGTCACCGGGTCGTCGGCGAACTCGGCCGCCGAAAGGATTGCCCGTTCGATCTCTTCCTGCGGGGCTTCGGCCTGGATCAGGGCGATCGCCAGAGCTTCGTACATCCAGCCGGCGGCCAT
>ONWH01000199.1 GCA_900321495.1 uncultured Planctomycetota bacterium | reverse complement strand
GCTCGTTCCGATCCAGGACTTTCTCGGTCTCGACGACCGCGCCCGGATCAACTTCCCCGGGCGAAGCGAAAACAACTGGCTCTGGCGGCTCGGAGAGAACGACCTGACGCCTGATTTGGCGGACGACGTCCGCAGGGAACTGAGCAGGACGGAAAGAGTGTAGTCTATTGTTCGCAATGTACTAATGCACAACCCGGCCGGTTTCGAACGACAGGAGAACCGCCACCCGCGGCCCGCAGCTACCGGTAAAAATAGCTCAGCACCAGCAGCGACCAGATCCTTGCGGCGTGGTCGAAGGTGCCGTTGAAATGCTCGGTGAGAAGGCGGCTGACCGCGTCGGACCGGAAATGGGCCATCGCGGGATTTTGGGGATCGGTCAGAATCTGACGCACCCGCTCTTTGAGCGGGCCCCGGAACCAGTGGTCGAGCGGGACACCGAACCCGGTTTTCGGGCGGCTGTCGAGTTCCGGCGGGATGAATTCTCGAAACGCGTCGCGGAGAATCATTTTCCCTTTCCGGCCCCGAATCTTGTATTTCATCGGGATCCGCACCGCCAGGCCGAGGACGCTGTCGTCGAGGATCGGCGAGCGGACTTCCAGCCCCCAGGTCATCGACGCGATATCCATCTTCGTGAGGATGTCGCCGGTCAGGTAGGTCTGGATGTCGGCCAGACTGATCTGCGTGACGAAATCGCGCTTTTCGGCACGGCGCATCGCGCCGGTCAGCCAGTCGAGCGCGTCATAGCCGGGCTCTTCCCGTTCGGCGGCCTCGCGGAGCGCGTCCTGAAATTCCGGGGTGTAAAGCTCGGCACGCCGCGCGCGGTTAAAGATCGCGATCCATTGCAGGTACCGTTCGGCGGGGGGCATCGCCAGGCCTTCCAGGAACCGCTTGATCCGGCGCGGCCAGGACCGCTGCCGGGTCGAGGCGGGGATCAGGGCGCGGACCGGGCCGGCCAGAAGACGGCGAAGGGGACCGGGAACCGCGTCGATCGCCCGGCCGAGCCGAACCGCCTTGTACCGGTCGTAACCGGCGAAAAGCTCGTCGCCGCCGTCCCCCGACAGGGCGACGGTCACCTCGCGGCGGGTCAGTTCGCACATCAGCCGGCACGGAATCGCCGAGCTGTCGGCGAACGGTTCGCCGTACTGTTTGGCTGTCAGGGGAAGAAGCGTCTCGATATCCGGCTCGATAAAGAGTTCATGATGGTCGGTACCGAGCCGGCGGGCGGTCTGCCGGGCGACGGGGGTCTCGTCGTATTCCTTCTGCGCGAATCCGATCGAATAGGTCTTGACCTTCTGCAGGGACAGGCGCTGCATCAGGCCGACGATCACGGTCGAGTCGATCCCGCCCGAAAGGAACGCGCCCAGCGGCACGTCGCTCCGGAGCCGGATCCGGACCGCTTCGGTGAGCCGATCGCGGAGCATTTCGAGCCATTCGCCGTAGGGGCGGTCCTCTTCGGCGTTGAAATCGGGCTCCCAGTAGGAACGGAGGGAGAGTCCTTCGGCGGGGCGCCAGACGGCGAGCGCGGCGGGCGGAAGTTTTCGGATGCCGCGGTAAACGCTCCGCGGGTGCGGGATGTACTGGTAGGTCAGATAGAGATCGAGTGAAATCGGGTCGAGTTCGGCCGGAATCCCCGGTGCGGTGAGGAGCGTGTTCAGTTCACTGGCGAAAATCAGCCGGTTCGGTTCGGCGCGGTAGAAGAGCGGTTTTTTGCCGAGCCGGTCGCGCAGGAGGAGGAGCTTCCGCGCCGCGCTGTCCCAGAGCGCGATCGCGAACATGCCGTTCATCTTCGCGGCGAACTCTTCGCCGTATTCGCGGTAGAGGGCGAGGATCACCTCGGTATCGGTACCGGTCCGGAACGTGTAACCTTTTTTTTCCAGATCGGCGCGCAGTTCGGGGAAGTTGTATATCTCGCCGTTAAAGACAAGCTGCAGTCCGCCGCCGGGAGACGCCATCGGCTGCCGCCCCTGCGGCGAAAGGTCGAGAATCGAAAGGCGCCGGTGCCCGAGCGCCACTCCCGGCGCGCCCGCACCGAGTTCGCCGGGACGCGCGTAAAAGACACCGCGGTCGTCGGGTCCCCGGTGGGCGAGGGAATCGGTCATCCGTTCGAAAAGTGAACGGTCGATCGCTTCCTGTCCGGGGGACCAGAGATAGCCGCAGATGCCGCACATCGGTGTTAAGGCTCAGACCAGGCCGGCCATCGTGCCGACGAGATTTTTCACCGCATCGACACTCTTGCTGAACATCGCCTTTTCGTCGTCGGAAAGGTCGAGTTCGATGATCTTCCGAACGCCGCCGTCTCCCAAGATGACAGGAACGCCGACGTAGTACCCGCCGACCCCGTACTCCTTTTCGCAATACGCGGCGCAGGGAATCAGGCGGCGCTTGTCCTTAATGACCGCTTCGGCCATCTGAACCGCGGCGGCACTCGGCGCGTAGTAGGCGCTCCCCCGCTGCAAGAGTTTCACGATTTCGCCGCCGCCGGTGCGGGTGCGCGCAACGATTTCGTCGAGCCGCTCTTTGGCAATCAGCTGCGAGACGGGAATTCCGCCGACCGACGAGCAGCTGGCCAGCGGCACCATCGTGTCGCCGTGCCCGCCCAGGAGCATCGCGGTGACGTCTTCGACGCTCACGTCGAGCTCCATGGCGATGAACGCGGCGAACCGCGCGGTATCGAGCACGCCCGCCTGGCCGACGACGCGCTCTTT
This sequence comes from uncultured Planctomycetota bacterium, assembly GCA_900321495.1. Classification (GTDB taxonomy): domain Bacteria; phylum Planctomycetota; class Planctomycetia; order Pirellulales; family Thermoguttaceae; genus RUG695. The sequence continues at coordinate 168 of ONWH01000199.1, read as the reverse complement.
CGGGAATCCGGTCACCTGGAGCATCCGCTGCGCCATGGCGTCGAGCGGATTGCTCACCACGATCACCACGGCCTCGGGGCTCGTCTCGGCGATCTGCCGGCCGACCGCCGAAATGATCTTGGCGTTCGTCGCCAGGAGGTCGTCCCGGCTCATTCCCGGTTTGCGGGG
>ONWH01000016.1 GCA_900321495.1 uncultured Planctomycetota bacterium | reverse complement strand
GAAAAGTCTCAGAATATTTTCGCGAAACCGCATTTCGCGCCGGGTCGGAACGGACTACTTGTTTCGGTCGGCGATAAACCCGGCGATTCGGCACAGCGCGTCGAGCGCGTCCAGGCGGTCCTTTCCGGTTACCCCCCGGCGGAACTCTTCCAGCGAACTGACCGCCTGATGCACCATGTCCATCGCGGTTTGCCGGGCGTAGGCGACGGAACGGCTTGCCAGAAGAATTTCGCGGGCTTTTTCGGCTTCGGCGGGACGGAACGGGTCGGACTCGAGAAGGGCAAGGAACGCCGATTTCTCCGATTCCGGCGCTGTCTGCAAAAAGTGAATCGCCGGAAGGGTCAGTTTTCTGTTGAGAAGGTCGGTTCCGAGTGTCTTTCCGGTTTCGGCGTCGGTTCCTGTCAGGTCGAGGACATCGTCGAAAATCTGAAACGCCACGCCCAGCAGACGGCCGAACCGGGTGAAAAGACCGACCGTCGCGTCAGACTGGCCGGTAAACGAGGCGCCGAGCCTGCACGCGGTCTCCAAGAGGGCGGCTGTTTTCCCCTCGATGATCCGGTCGTATTCGGCCCGGGACACATCGAGCCGCCCCTGGCATGCGACCTGGAGAAGTTCCCCTTCACAGGTACGCCGGCATGCGTCGGCGATGAGCGGATAGACCTCCGGAATTCGGCATTCGGTAATCAGCGCAATCGCTTTTGTCAGGAGAAGGTCTCCGGCCAGGACGGCGAAATGGGAGTCCCAGCGCAGGTTGAGCGTTTCAAGATGGCGGCGGAACCGCGCGCCGTCCAGAATATCATCATGAACCAGCGAGCCGGTATGGATCATTTCCAGGGCGGCGGCGCAAAGGGAGTGCGCCCGTTCGAGGCGGCCGCAGGCGCGCGCCGAAAGGATCAGAAGAAGGGGGCGGAGCCGTTTCCCTCCCAGGCGGAACGAATAGCGAAGGATCTGGCTGATCGTCGTATCGGTATGGGCGAGCTGCTCCGAAATGAGGGCGCTGACCTGCGCCAGGTCCGATTCCGCCAGCCGGTAAACCGGCGCTAATTCTTCCGGCGCCGCGACGGCCGCGGCGGCTGCCTCAGGGTGTACCATCCCGATCCTTACAACACTCTTACAGTTCTGAAAAACACTCGGGTTCCGATACCGCTATTCTAATCGAGAATCAATTTTTTCAAATAGGGGAAGCCGCGCGGAAGAGGAATTAAAGAAGCGGACGGAGTGAAGACCGCTTGATCTTCACTCCGCCCGCTTCCACTTTCACTTATTGAGCGCCGTCTATCAGACGAGTTCCTTGCGCGACCCGATCAGGGACCGGAGCCGTTCGGCCAGAAGGGCGGAATCGAACGGTTTGCGGAACGTTTCGTTGATACTCGAACGGTCAAACGAGGCATTGCTGCCGTCGTCGGGCAGAAGCGCCATCAGGATGACATCGGAAAAATCCGAGCTCCGTCTCAGATTCTGACAGATCTGGAGGGCTTCGGCGCGGCCGATCGAAAAATCGACGATGATGCAGTCCGGATGGAAACTTTCAGCCTGAATCCCTGCATCGAACCCGCTCGCGGCGACCGCAACGCGGAACGCTTTGTCGACCGGGAGTTCGCGTTTGAGATTTTCGACCAGGACTTGGTCTTGGGCTACAATAAGAACTTTCGCCAGAGTCTCGTCTTCGAGATCTCCCGTCGGCATCCCGTGCTCTTTCAGGAATTTGATCAGATATTCACGCGGAATACGACGATCCTGGGATCCGGGAATGCGATACCCCTTCAGACGCCCTGAATCAAACCATTTGCTAACGGTGCGAGGGGCCACTTTACAGATCTTGGCGACCTGACCAGTTGTAAAAACCTTCATTGCAGGCTCTCCGATTAAAATTAAAGCTTGTGACTTGAGCCGGGTACAAATCCTTTGATTCCCGACTTTCCCCAGTTCCGCTGAAGACGAATCATCGGTGTCCTCGCGTTCCGAAGGTGGTTCCGCTCCTTCGGAAACTACCTAATGACATCATCCCGCCTCCATGGCAGGGGAATCTCCTCCTCACCTGAGAATCAGAATTTTCAGAGGGTTCCGAAAAATGCTTTTCTCTATTTCGGCTGTTTCAACGGTCAAGGTGAGCAAAAACCATAAAAACGGAACAAATTGTTCCCGATTCTGCCCTCCGCCGAAACGGACCGATCCGGCAAGGCGCGGCATCGCCGGCGAAGCCGACGGTAAAACTCCGCAAAATCCTTCGAGCTTGCAGGGATCAAGTGTAGGGGCGTCTCGTCATCACCGCATCCCACTAGAGGACCGCTGACAATACGAACTCACTCGATTTGAAGAATTCGTGGAAGCTTTTTGCTGCCAGAACCTTAATCGGAAATACCGAACAAGTAACTTTAACCGTTTTTTCAGGAGAGATCGGTTTGAGCGGTCTTTTCGTTAAAACCAGGCGCGGGCGGCGGCAGAGCCGCCAGAGTCCGCATGACGGGAACCTAGGCGCGGCGGACAGCACGGAGAACGCGGAACCTGAACCCCGCCGGCGGGCGGACGATACCGGCCGGCACGGACAAAGGCGGGAAACCGCCGGCTGCCGCTAGAGGCGGCTCAGAACGAAGAGGAGGTCTCCCAGGCGGTTAAACCAGGCGACCAGCCGGCGCGGAAAGGTCGCGTCGGCACGCAGAAGAGCGACCAGGCGGCGTTCGGCACGGCGGCAGACCGTCCGCGCGACGTGCAGCGCCGACTGGGCCGGAGTCCCCCCCGGAATGACGAACGAGGTGAGCGGAGGCAAAGAAGCGCTGAATGTGTCGATCCGCTCTTCGAGCGCGCGGATGTCTTCCGGCTGGACCGTTGTTACCGCGTGGCGGTCGGGAGTCATCGAAGTGATTTCGGTTCCGATCTCGATCAGTTTCCGCTGAACGCAGTCCAAAACCCGATCCGCCGGCTCCGGAAGACCGAACGAGCGGGCCAGGCCGATCGCGCTGCTCAGTTCGTCAACCGTGCCGACCGCCTCGATCCGCGGATGGTCTTTTCCGACCCGGGGACCGGCAAAGAGAGAAGTCTCGCCCAGATCGCCCCGGCGCGAATAGATCCGAACCCTTTTCGGTTCGCCGGAACGGGAGGAGGAAGAAGAGGATTTTCCTTCGGACATTATGCCATCCGTGCCTGCGTCTTGATGAACGTAACGCCGGTGCCGTTCAGACGGGAGAAACAGACCCGGCCGCGGTCCAGCTCGACCCCCTGGCCGATCCGCCGGTCGATCTGCTGAGGGCCGTCGATGTAAAAGGCGTCCAGAACCGGCACGAACTGCGAGACGGCGCTGGCGCCGACCGTCGTCTCGACCGGACTGCCGATCATCGTTTTCAGACCGAACGCTTTCGCCGCGGCGATCGCGCGGCGGGTTCCCAGCAGGCCGCCGAACTTGACGGGGCGGAGATTGACCCCGTCGAAGGCGCCGACGCACCGGCTGATGTCTTCGGCCGAAAGGCAGCTCTCGTCGGCGTAGACGGGGATCGGCGAATGGCTCTTGAAGATCTTCGCCTCTTCCCACCGGCCGGGCGGGAGGGGCTGCTCGATCAGTTCGACCCCGAGTTTGACCAGATGGGGAAGATAGTCGAGCGCCTGGCTCAGACTCCAGCTGCCGGCGGCATCGACGTAAAGGCGCGCGTCTGTCCGCTGCCGGATGTTTTCAAGGAGAGGAATGTCGCTCCGCCCCCCCAGTTCGACACGGTAGATCGGCCAGTCGGAATTCTCCTCAAATTTCTCAACCGCCCGCTCGGGGGAATCCTGCCCGATGGTGAAGCTTGAATAGAACGGGCCGGTGCCGCGGTATTTCCAGAGACGGCGCAGGGGGCAGCCGAAGATCTTCCCCCACAGGTCGCAGGCGGCCATCTCGACGGCGCAGCGTGAGGCGGCGTCGTCCTGAAACAGAGGGGCGATGAAACGGTCGAATGCCGTCGGGTCGGCCAGGGCGTAGTCGCGGACCGCCGGAACGAGCCGCTCGATCTTTTCGCGCATGGCATCGGCGCGCATCGGGTGTATAGCACGGTCCTCATAGCTCTCGCCGAACCCGGCGACACCGTCCTGCTCCAGCTCAACGATCACCGAACGGACGACGCTCACCGAACCGGCGGAAGTCATCGTCACGTGTTTCAGATTGAGATCCTTCCTGAAAACTTTCAACTTCATCGCTACCACACACGCAGCCGACCAAACGAACTCGAAGATATCCTTTCCGGCATCACTGCCATAGCAACACAGTCCCGGGGCGGAGCGTTTCCCCGGCTGTCTCCGCCGGACGTCCGTTCCCGCCGTCCGCGCGGTACGGGCGGGACGGCTCTGCCCGAAACGAAAGCTTATTTTAGGTTGATATGGCGGTTTATGCAATAAGCCCCCCGGCGGGAAATTCTCATTCCGTGCGGGGGAAAGGCGAAAAATAACGGGGAATCTCTTCCGCGCCCGCCGTTTTAAAATTTTCCATTGCTGATATAATCGGGTGACCTTTCCGCTCGGTCCGGAAGGGCCGGACATGAAAGAACAGACCCGGAGGAACAGCTCATGAAAATCGGTTTGGTCGGGTACCAGGGGAGCGGAAAATCAACACTGTTCCAGTGGCTCGTCGGGCGCAGGCCCGAGCCGGACGGCAGGCAGGTGGCGCAGGCGACCGCCCCCATTCCCGAACCGCGCGTCGAGGCGCTCTGCGAAATCTACCATCCCAAAAAGGTGACCTACGCCTCACTGGAGATCGTCGATACGCCCGGCCTTTCGCGCGATCAGACAGGAAACGTCTCGCGTCTGGGGCATCTGCGCGAAACCGATTACCTGGTCTGCGTCGTACCGGTCTTCGACGGGTCCGACGTCAGAAAGGAGATGGACTCTTTCGTTGAGGAGATGGTTTTCGCCGACCTCGAAATCGCGGTCAACCGGCTCGAAAAGATCCACGAGCAGCAGAAACGCCATCTGCCGAAAGACCAGCTCGACAAGCTCGCCGTCGAAGAGGCGATTCTTCAGAAAATCAGGACCGGTTTGGAAGAGGGGCAT
>ONWH01000094.1 GCA_900321495.1 uncultured Planctomycetota bacterium | reverse complement strand
GAGACCGGTTCGTGCGCGCGGTCTACGACTGCTGCGTCGCCGCCCATATCGACTGCATGGAGATCGGCTATAAGAACTCGGACGAGAAATTTTCTCCCGCCAAGAACGGCCCCTGGAAGTTCTGTCATGAAGAGGACCTGCGCCGGGTCGTCGGGGACAACAAGACTCCGCTGAAACTCAGCTGCATGGCCGACGCCGGCAAATCGAACTGGAAAAAGGACATCTGGCCGAAAAAGGACTCGGTACTCGACGTGATCCGCGTGGCGTTCTACCACTACCAGCTCGACGAGGCGCTGGAGATGATCGCCGACGCCAAGGAGAAGGGGTACGAAGTCTGGGGGAACATGATGGCGGTCACCGATACCGAAGAGAAGGACATCGACCGCTGTCTGACCGGTCTGGCCGAATCGCCCGCCGACACCGTCGCCATCGTCGACAGCTACGGCACCCTCCTGCCGGAATGGACGGCGTATCTGACGAAAAAGTATGTCGCCGCGGTCGGCCCGGCGGGAAAGACGGTCGGGATTCACGCGCACAACAATCAGCAGCTGGCGTTCGCCAACACGATCGAAGCGGTGCGCAACGGCGCGATGACCGTCGACGCCTCGATCGGCGGACTGGGCCGCGGCGCGGGGAACTGCCCGATGGAGCTTCTGCTGGGGTTCCTCAAAAACCCGAAACACGATATCCGTCCCGTCTTTGAATGCCTCGAAAAGCATTACCACATTCTGAAAAACCAGATCGAATGGGGGCCGTTCCCCGAATTTATGATTACCGGCCAGGCGAACAAGCACCCGCGTGCGGCCATCGCCGCGCGCGAAGGGATCCAGCGGGGAAACTATACCGAGTTTTACGATTCCATTTTCGGAGATCAAACGAATGGCTGAACCGAAAAAGATTATCGAGCCGCGCACACTCAAAGGATTCCGCGACTTCCTGCCGGAGACGATGATCCCGCGCGAAAAGATGATCGCCCGCGTTTCCGAAGTCTACCGCCGCTACGGCTACTCTCCGATCGACACGCCGGTCCTCGAATACCTGGAGATCCTCTCCGGCAAAGGGAGCGACGAAACCGACCGGCAGCTGTACAAGTTCAAAGACCACGGCGGGCGGGAAGTCGGAATGCGTTTCGACCTGACCGTGCCGTTCGCGCGGTTCAGCGCCCAGCACGCGCCGGAACTGGTCCTGCCGTTCAAGCGGTACCACATCGCCAAAGTCTGGCGCGGCGAGAACACCCAGGCGGGCCGCTACCGCGAATTTTCGCAGTGCGATTTCGACGTGATCGGAACCACGTCGGTGATGTCGGATATCGAAACGGCGCTGGTGATCAACGACGTGATGCAGCGCGTCGATCTGCGGACCGACGAGCCGTTCACCCGATTTAAGATACACGTCAACAGCCGGAAGATACTGAACGGTCTCCTGGAAAAGATCAATCTCGCCGACAGGGCCGTCCCGGTTCTCCGCGCGCTCGACAAGCTCGCCAAGATCGGCCGCGAAAAGGTGATCGCCGAAATGGCCGAAACCGCCGGCGCGTCGGAAGAGCAGGCCGGAGAGATTCTCGATATGGTCTCGGCGCGCGCCGGCGCCGACCCGTACGCACAGCTCGACGGCCTCGCCGCGCGTCTGGCCGGCAGCGAACTCGGGCTGGAAGGAGTCGAAACGCTCCGCCAGATATTCGACGCTGCCCGCACAGCCGGAATTCCCGAAGGGCGTTTCGTCCTCGACGTGTCGATCGCCCGCGGGCTCGATTACTACACCGGCACGATCTTCGAGACGTTCCTCGACGACCTGCCCGCGCTGGGGAGCGTCGCCAGCGGCGGGCGGTACGACAACCTGGCCGGGCTCTATACCAAGACGCCGCTCCCCGGAATCGGCGCCTCGCTCGGGATCGACCGGCTTTTCGCCGGTCTGGAAGAGCTTGGAATGCTCGAAAAGGTCTCTTCGCCGGTCAAGGTGCTGATCCCCTACTTCGACCGCGCTCTCACACAGGAGTATATCCGGCTCGCCTCGCTCCTGCGCCGGCACGGAATCGGCGCCGAAGTCTATCCGGACGCGAAGAAACTCGGCCAGCAGCTGAAATACGCCGACCGCAAGGGATTCTCGGCCGCGCTGATCCTCGGCAGCGGCGAACTGGAAAAAGGGGTCGT
>ONWH01000150.1 GCA_900321495.1 uncultured Planctomycetota bacterium | reverse complement strand
TATGCTGCATGACCGGCGACTTCTCGCGCAGGATCCGCCCGTACGCGCTGACCAGGTCCCAGATCACGATGTCCTGGATCGGCTCCTCGGCGGGATTCCGCTCTTTCGGAATCAGATCGTTCGAAAGGCGGGGATAGCGCCGCTGCCAGATCCGGCTCCGCTGTTCCAGAAGGCCCGCCCCCTCGCAGAACTTTTTATACGCCAGGAGCTGGGTGACCAGTTCCTGACGCGGGTCTTCGAGCTCCTCCTCCTCTTCCCCTTCCCCCTCTTCCGTCGGGAGGGCCTGGAACGACTTGATTTCGACCAGGGTGCTGGCGGTCACGACGAACTCGCCGACCGAATCGAGATCGAGGTCTTTCAGTACCTCGATGAATTCGAGGTACTGCCGGGTCACTTCGGCAACCGGAATATCGAGAATGTTGACTTCATGCTTGCGGACGAGATACAGCAGAAGGTCCATCGGCCCGCAGAACGCGCCGAGCTGCACCTTAAACTTGTCGAACACCGAAAAATCGGGCTCCGAATCTTCGGCCGACGGGGAAACGGTTTTCTCTTCTGCCACGAAACGACTCCTTAACGCCGGAGAGTAACCTATTTTCCCGCAAAAGACAAGGGCATCTGATTCTTGCTTATTCTTCCCGAAACGCCTATAATGATAAAAACAATCGTCCGGCCGGCTCCCGGCCGGGAGCGCCGCGCCTTTCAGAAAGGCTTTCCTCAATGAAACGCATTCCCCTGTTCCCTCTCCTTTTGATCGGAGCGCTCCTGACAGCGCTTTCCGGCCGGAGCGCGGCCGCCGAAACGTCCCCGGCCGAAGGCGCCGAAATCGTCAGGGCGATGTCCGAGGCGTTCCAGGCGACGTCCAGGGCGGTCATCCCGTCGGTCGTGAAGATCGTCGTCCGGCGCGGGTCGGCCGAATCGGCCGCCAAAGGGAAACTCGACCTGTTCGGCGACTTCTTCTCCGATTTCACGGGGGGGAAAGACCGGGATGTGCGGAGCGTCGGGTCCGGTGTGCTGGTCAGCCCGTCCGGCATCGTCCTGACGAACCACCATGTCATCGAAGACGAGGGAACGATCACCGCCGAACTCTACGACGGGCGGCGGTTCGGGGTCACTTCGGTCAAGAAGGATTCCCTTTCCGACCTGGCGGTCCTCACCCTCGACGCCGGCCAGGAACTGCCGTATCTGGAATTCGCCGACAGCGACGCCGTCGAGATCGGCGACTGGGTCCTGGCGATCGGCACTCCCTTCATGCTCGAGTCGTCGGTCAGCGCGGGGATCATCAGCGCCAAGAAGCGCTCCCTGCACGACAAGGAGTGGGGGAACTACATCCAGACCGACGCGGCGATCAATCCGGGGAACAGCGGCGGCCCGCTGGTCGATCTCAGCGGCCGGATCGTCGGGATCAACACCGCCATCGCCACCGTTTCGGGGGGCTATCAGGGGATCGGGTTCGCCATCCCCTCGAACACCGCCCGCTGGATCATGAAACAGCTGATCGAAAAGGGAAAGGTCGAACGCGCGTTCCTCGGCGCGCCGGGGATCCCCCTTTCGTACGAAGAGGCGCGGAGCCTGGGGCTCCCCCCGCGGGTCGGAATCAAGACCGATACGCCGTACCGCGATTCTCCCGCGGTGAAGGCGGGGGTCCGGACCGGCGACATCATCCTCGAATTCGACGGCAAAACCGTCGATTCGCCGGAGACGTTCCGCACGATGGTCGAGTGCGCCGATATCGACGAGCCGCACACCCTGACCGTTCTCCGGAAAGGGGAGCCGGAACGGCTGACCCTTTCGGTCAGGCTTGAAATCCGGCCCGAAGGCTACGTCGGGGTTCCGCAGACCGAAAACCTGGTTGAGGAGGGGAAACATCACGCCGACACCGGTCTGGGGCTGATGCTGATTCCGATGACCGACAGCGCCGCCCAGCGGCTCGGCGCGGTTCCCGGTTCGGGGGTCGTCATCCTTTCGGTCACCCCCGGCGGCCGCGCCTACCGCGCCGGCCTGCGCGACGGGATGGTTCTGCTCAAACTGAACGACGTTCCGACCCCCACCCTGGCCGACTACAAGCGCGCCGCCGAGCCGGTCTCGCCCGACGCGCCGGTCAAGTTCGAGGTGATCGTGAAGAAGGAACTCCGCGTCTTTACCGCGCCCGCCGCAAAATAGCGCCTCCGCGCCCGGCCGGGCAAACCGCCCGGCCCGCCCGCCGCTCCTCAGTCCGAAAAAAAGGAAACGATGATGCCCGTACTGTTCCGCCGCGAAGAAGAGAAAGATCACCGCGCCGTTGAGGAGCTTATCCGCGAGTCGTTCTGGAATGTGTATCGCCCGGGCTGCTTCGAGCATTACGTGATTCACCGGCTCCGCACC
>ONWH01000128.1 GCA_900321495.1 uncultured Planctomycetota bacterium | reverse complement strand
CTCCTGCATGAAATCCTCGTACTTCTGACCGGTCACGGCCTCAATGATCCCGCCGGCGATATCGATCCCGAGTTCCGTATAGCAGAAGTCGGTCCCCGGCTCGAAGGCCAGCGGCGTGCGGCTCGCCTCGAAGATTTCCTGCTGCAGGGGAAGCGCGTCCGAACCGAACTTGTCCATCATCTTGGTCTGGAACGGAAACCCGATCTGATGCGAAAGGGCGTGCCGGACCGTCGGTTTCACCTGCGCCGGCTTCAGAAGCGTGACGCCGTCATCCTGGTATTTGACGACTTGCAGATCCGCCATTTCGGGAAAATACTTCTCGAGCGGGTCGTCCAGCGAAACCTTCCCCTCCTCGACGAGCATCATGAGCGCGGTGCCGGTAAAGATTTTCGACGTCGAGGCGATCCAGATCAGCTGATCCGGCGCGATCGGCACCTTGTTTTCCAGATCGGCGTACCCGACGCAGTCGATCTGCAAAACGGCGTCTTTCGTCGCCAGAACCGAGATCATCCCCGCCAGCTCGCCCCGGTCGACAAACGGCTGGAGCGCCTCTTTCATTTTGGGGGACTCGGCGCGGAGAAACGCCGCGAAGAGGATCGTCATCAACACGGCAAAAGAAGTGATGCGTTTCACGTTGGTTCCTTTCACTTTCATATCGTTTTTCGGGATGCGGTGAACGGCAAGCGCCTGACATTCCCCCCATTTTAACAGACGGCGCGGCACGGTTCAAGAAGCGGGAGGCCGCCGATTGAAATCACATCCGGCTTTGGGTAAAATGACGGAAACCCGGAAAGGAAAAAAAGGGGGGGGCGCTGTCCGGTTTCCGCCGCTTGAAACGCCGCCGGACGGAATCGTCTTTCCGGTTCACGCGGCGTCCGGCGGCGGCCCTGTTATCATCCGATTTTGAAAGGACACCATGAAAAAACTGCTCGCACTCGTTCTGATGGTCTCGTCGGCCGCCGTTTTTGCCGACGGGAACGCTTTTCCGCCGATTCCCTCGGCGCCGGTCGTCGCGCACCGCGGCTTTTCCGGGATTAAGCCCGAAAACACCCTCGCGGCGTTCCGCGCGGCGGTCGAGGTCGGAGCCGGAGGCGCGGAATGCGATATCCGCCGCGCTTCCGACGGGGTCATCTACATCATGCACGACGGCAACTTCAACCGGACCGCGGGGCACGACATTCCCGCCGGAACGATCCCCTATTCCGAAATTGAGGCGTTCGACGCCGGCGAAGGGGAAAAGATTCCGACTCTGGAGTCGTACCTCACCCTTCTGAAAGGGACCGCGACCCGCCCGATCATCGAAGTCAAGGAGGACGGATTCGAGGAGCAGCTGGTCGAAATGATCCGCGCGTTCGAACTCGAATCGACCGCGGTCGTGATCGACTTCTCGGCGGCGCGGGTCAAAAAGGTGCGCGAGCTGGCGCCTGAAATCTGCTGCGCCTGGCTCTGCTCGTTCAACAGCGAGACTCCCGAAGACGAAATCGCCGAAAAGATCATCGGCACGCTGAAAGACTGCAACACAAACGTGGTCGATATGCAATTCGGCCGCGCGACGCCGACCCTCGTCCGGAAGCTGAACGAGGCGGGAATCTCGGTCTGGTGCTGGACGGTCGACAATCCGGAAGACATTCAGCGCCTCTACGACATGGGAGTCGACTCGGTAACGACCGACTTCCCGGACCGCGCGCTGGAATGCTACCGTAAGAAATGAGTTGAGCGGCGGGAAAACCGTCCGAAAGAGGAGGCGGAGCGGATATGGCCCGCAGGTATGACGAACCGACGCGGCTGGTCGAGGTCCCGGTCTCGCTGATCCCCCAGATCGAGCAGTTCATCGCTCAGGGCGGGGTCGGGTGCCCCTTCTACGACACGGCGGTTCCCGCCGGGTTCCCCTCCCCCGCCCAGGACGAGAAGTTCCGGACGCTCGATCTCGTTTCGTACATGATCCCGTACCCCGAACGGACGGTTCTGGTAAAGGTTCCGGACGACGCGTTCGAAGAGGAGGGAATCTTTCGCGGCGATATCCTGATCGCCGAACGCGAAACGGCCGCCCGCGACGGCGATCTGGCGCTCTGTTCGACCGGCGGGAACGTCGTGCTGACCCGGATCGACCGCGCCGCGATGCGGCGGCAGGCTCCCGACGCCGTGATTCACGCGGTCGTCCGCTTCCGGATCCACACGCTCTACGGCGGCGATTTCTTCTGAGTCCCGGGACGCGGTTCGGGGGCCGTGTTTCAAGTCCGCCGGTTCCGCAGAGGCGTGTATGACCGCGCTCCGCCGGACCTTTTTCCGCGCGGCAAAGCGCCGGGCCCTTTTTGTGCCGGCCGCGCTTTGCATCATCTCGAACCGCG